>JALTUD010000318.1 GCA_027047735.1 Flavobacteriales bacterium
TAGGTTTGGAACTGATTTTTAAAAACAAATTACGGATAGGTTGATAATAGAATTTCTTATTTCTTTTTCCGCCTTTTTGGTCAGGTAACCCATCGGTGTGCATGTATAAAATATCACCCGCTTTAACCTCAATTGTATGTTGTTTAATATGTATTTGATCTTTAAAACCGATACTTTCTTTAGAACCTTTGTATTCGATTAAGGCACTTCCACGGACAATGTATAAGCTAGAGTGCGTGCCTGCAAATAAGACTTCTTGTTTTTTTGTGTTATAACAAACTAATCCCAAATCCATACTATCCATAACTTTAGCGTTAACAGAACCTCCTAATCGTATTTTAATTCTCAAGTGTAGTTCTTGTAATATTTCTGCGGGCGTATAAAAATCATCTTGTAGGATTTCATTTAATAGATTATTACCTATAATCGTCATAAAAGCACCCGGCACACCGTGTCCTGTACAATCGACCACGGCTAAGTATTTTCGGTCTTGTTTTTCGTAAAACCAATAAAAATCACCACTAACAATATCTTTGGGGTTGAGTAAAGCGAAGTGTTCGTTCCAAACTTCCTTCATGGTTTGGTGAGAAGGAAGAACAGCTTGTTGAATCCTTTTAGCGTAGTTAAAGCTATCGGTAATTTGATTGTTTTTGGTTTCCAACAAATCTTTTTGTTTTAGTAAGATAACCTCAGAACGTTTTACCGTACTAACATTTGTGTCAATAAATACAATTCGGTTAACTTCTCCTTTTTGATCGAGAATTGGTGTAAGGGTTGTTTGTACCCAAAGCACAGAACCACTTTTTTTAAAATGTTTACTCGTATAAAAGTCCGATTTTTTAGTTTTTATGCACTCATCAATTACGGTGTTAATTCCCTGATAATTACTAAATGTTCTTATATCTTTTCCAATTCTGTCTTGCACTTCTTTAGGAGTAAGTTCGTACATGTCACAAGCACCTTCATTAATCCATTCTATGCGACCGTTTTTATCGGTAATAACCACGGTACTATCAATCTCTTTTGCAACAATAGAAAGTTTTTCCAATTCCTCGTTTTGAGATTTTAACAATTTATTTTTCTTTCTGTTTTTAAAATAAAAATAGATAACTGTCCAAGTGAAAATAGTACCCAAAATAAAAATGATTAGCATAATCATTTTTTGGCTTTTTTGATTGTCAAGTTCAGCTTGTCTCAGCAAAAGTTCTTTACTTTTTTTCTCGGAGTTATATTTCATCTCCAATTCTAATATTTGCTGTTGTTTCTTCTCGTCGTTTATGCTGTCTTTATAGGCTTGAGCAGTTTTGTAATCTTCATAAGCCAGTTTATATAATCCGCCGGCTTCATCAATTTCCGATTTAAGTAAAAAATACTGTTGCAAAGGACCATAACCTCCAATTTTACGAGCATAAACCAGAAGAGAATCGGCATAGGTGTTAGCTTGTTCAATGTTGTTGTATTTAATGGCGTTTTTGGTTGCACCTTTAAAATAATCAATATCCATATTTAAGGAATTCATTTCATATCTCAATGTATCCATTTTTTGATACCATTGCAGGGTTGAATCATTGTTATTATACAAGTCATCGTAACATTCAGCTAATCCGGATAGGGTATAAAATAATCCTTGGTTTCTCAAGTGGTATTTTTGGTAAGTTTTTAGTGCTTTTTTATAATCTTTGATAGCATCTTTACAATTGTCATTGCTTGCTTTAAAAGAAGCAAGAGTTGTTAAAGAAGATAAAATACTTGAAATATCATTTGTTTTCAGTGATAAGTCATAGGCTTGTTGTGCGTAATTTTGTCCACTCTGAACATCTCCCATTTCTTGTTTTAGAGCCGCTAAATTGCCTAGTATTATAATCTTAAAAATAGTATCTTTGGTGTTGTCAACATTTTCTAAAGCTAATAGAGTATATTCAAAGGATTTGTTTAAGTCCCCTTTAAAATTTTCTACAGCTCCTAGATTCAGGTATCCTTTAGTGATTCCTAAGCTGTAGCCAATAGATTTAGCCAAGTCGATACTTTGGTTTAGAAAATAAATAGTAGAATCGGGATTGGTGTTGAAGTGTTGTCCCGCAATTTTACTAAGTGCATCTACTTTTTGCGTATCGTTTGATGTTTTGGACTGAACAATACCCCAAAGACTATCCAAATCCATAGGCCTGATTTGGGCATAGGAACTTCCAATAGACGCGAATAAGCCTCCTAAAAAAATAAAGATATAGAGTATGTTTTTTAGCATTTACTGAAATTGAGAAGCTAAAGATAATAAATTCGTTTAGAAATCTATAAAGCTTTGATGTTTAAAATTTGACAATCACATTTATTCAATAATTTGATATTTTTGGTAGGCTTCTTTTCTGGAGCATGAATTAAAGTGCCACCATTCACTTTGAATGTTAAAAAAGCCACTTTTTGTCATTACTTTTCGTAGTAATTTTCGATTGTTGATTTGTTGTTGTGTCAATATATCTTTTTCTAAAAGAAATTGTTCTTTTATTGGCCATGCTTCGATACCTATATAATCGTATGGAGTTCCCATATCTAGTGGTTTTTGATTGGTTTTGTCCCAAATAGTTAAGTCCACTGCAGCTCCGAAATTATGCAACGAACCTCTTTTGGGGTTGGAAACAAATCTCGATTTTTCGTAGAGCGGCATATCCAAAGCATCCCACATTTTTTGTTGTACACTTCGCGGTCGAAGACCATCGTAAACCAGTAGCGAAAGCGTTGAATCGATATGTTGAAGTTCCTTTTGAGCGGTCGCTAATTTTTCGGCAACATCAGGTTGCAGGTAACATTTATTTAAGCAACCGTAAAGATCTTGATGCATAAAATTGTTGGTGTCCGAATATTTGATTTCAACTTTTATTGTTGAATCTACCGTTAGGATATCCACAAGTCCTTTTTGGGGTAAAATAACATCCCATTTGCAAGGGAGTTGAATTGCGGTAGAGTCCGGTTTTACTGTTTGAAAACTAATAATGGATTTCGGAGAATAGTTAGGTGTTGAAGTCTGCGTACAGGAGGTGAAAATGATAAGTAACAAAGCGAAAATTTGAACATTTCTCAATCTCGAATGATACGCGTTAGGGATTGAACGGCGTGTTTGAGCTCTTTTGTTGCTTGCTTGCTGTTTGCAAGCAACAAAAAGCGAGTAGTGAAAGCCTGCCCCGACAAGAGTAAAAAACGCAATTCCGATAGGATTGTGTTTTGTATTCTTGTCGGGGAACGCCCTAATTAATAAGTTATGGATAAAAGATAAAATCAATGTTCTTTGCACGAGGGTAAAAGTATAAAAAAATGATGAGAAGTTGAATGAGCTTTTGGGCGTTCCCTCTTTTTACACAAACAACATACCGCTGTCGCTCAACGTTGTTTTTGCAAAAAGAGGTCGGGCTATCCACTATATCTTTTGCCTGCCATAAAGGCAAGCAGGCAAAAGGATGCCGTTTCTATCCCTAACGCAAGTGTAAAATTGATTGAAGATAGCATTCAAATTGTTAAAAAAATAAAAAGGTAAAATAAAAAGGAGCAATTTCTAAAAGAATAGTTAGCGGTTAAACAACTTCTTAGTACATTTGCAGGAATTTAAAATTCAAATCTTTAGCTATGTTATCAAGTAAATTTATTGGCGAAGGGCTTACTTACGACGATGTTTTGTTAGTTCCCGCTTATTCGGAAGTCTTACCGAGAGAAGTGAATCTATCATCGCAATTTACACGAAATATCCGATTAAATACGCCGATTATTTCCGCGGCAATGGATACTGTAACAGAAAGTGCTTTGGCTATATCCATAGCTCAACAAGGAGGAATAGGAGTGGTGCATAAAAATATGACCATAGAACAGCAAGCTAACGAAGTTCGAAAAGTAAAACGTTCGGAAAGCGGTTTAATTTTAGATCCTATTACCGTAACGATAGATAAAAAAGTAAGTGATGTATTGCGTTTAATGCGTGATAACAAAATCGGAGGAATTCCGGTAGTGGATGAGCAAGAAAAACTTGTCGGAATCATTACCAACAGGGATTTACGTTTTGTAAAAGACCAAACAAAATCGGTTGAAAAAGTAATGACTAAACAACCTTTGATTGTAGCTAAAGGCAGGGTGAGTTTGAGTGATGCCGAACAAATACTTCAAGAACATAAAATAGAAAAACTACCGGTTGTTGATGACGATAATACGCTAATAGGTTTAATAACGTTTAGAGATATTATTAAGGTAAAAGAATATCCAAATGCCTGCAAAGATGAATTTGGAAGATTGCGAGTAGCTGCGGCTGTAGGAGTTACCTTTGACACGCTTGAACGTGTTACAGCCTTAGCAAAAGCAGGTGTAGATGCCGTAGTTATCGATACCGCACACGGACATACAAAAGGAGTAGTGGAAGTACTGAAAAAAGTGAAAGCATCTTTTCCCGATTTGGATGTTGTGGTTGGAAATATAGCAACACCGGAAGCCGCAAAAGCTTTAGTTGAAGCCGGAGCAGACGCTGTGAAAGTCGGTATTGGACCCGGGTCTATTTGTACAACAAGGGTTATAGCCGGTGTGGGAGTTCCCCAATTGTCGGCAGTGATGAACGTTGCAGAGGGGCTAAAAGGAACAGGTGTACCCGTTATAGCTGATGGAGGTATTCGATTTACCGGAGATTTAGTCAAAGCAATAGCTGCGGGTGCCGATACCATTATGATGGGCTCATTATTTGCCGGTACGGAAGAATCTCCTGGAGAAACAATCATTTTTGAAGGACGTAAGTTCAAGTCATACCGTGGAATGGGTTCACTTGAAGCGATGCAAAAAGGCTCAAAAGATCGTTACTTCCAAGATATGGAAGACGATATTAAGAAATTAGTGCCCGAGGGAATTTCGGGACGAGTACCTTACAAAGGAAAATTACAAGAAGTAATGTTGCAATTAGTGGGTGGATTAAGAGCCGGTATGGGATATTGTGGAGCGGAAACGATAGAAAAATTGAAAACGGCAAAATTTGTTCGAATTACCAATTCAGGTATAAAAGAAAGCCATCCGCACGATGTAACCATTACAAGAGAAGCACCGAATTATAATATAAAGTAAGACAATAATTTGTAAAAAGATTAGTTTACAAGAGTTCGGATAACAAAAGTTGATTAATGTTAACGATTGAAGTTTGTGAATTAAGTACATTTGGATTAAAATTATAGCAAAAAGATGAAAAGAATAATAGTAAGTTTGTTAATGGGTATTTCTGTTTGGGGAACTGTTTCAGCTCAACAAAACGATCCTGTTTTGATGACCATTGATGACGAACAAGTAACCAAATCGGAGTTTGAACAAATTTTTTGGAAGAATAAAAAAGAAAAAACAGCAACCAAAGATGAACTTGACGAATACATTGAACTTTTCAAGAAATTCAAATTAAAAGTCAAAGCCGCAGAAGATGCGGGATTGGATACATCGGCTAAATTCAAAAACGAATTGGCAGGATATAAAGCACAATTAGAACGACCTTATTTGGTGGATACAACCCTCAATGAAGCATTGATAGAAGAGGCTTATTATCGTACGCAGAATGAGGTAAGAGCTAGCCATATTTTGATTAAATTACCTAAAGAAGCTACGCCAAAAGACACATTGGAGGCTTACAATAAGATAATGAAAATCAAAAAGGATATTGAAAATGGAAAAATAACCTTTGCAGAGGCGGCGGTTAAATTTTCGGAAGACCCGTCAGCCAAGCAAAATAAAGGCGATTTGGGGTATTTTACAGCGTTTAGAATGGTTTATCCTTTTGAAAATGCTGCCTACAATACTAAAGTGGGGGAAATTTCAGAACCTTTTAGAACGCAGTTCGGTTATCATATCGTACGAACAGAAGATTTGAGAAAGGGAAGGGGTAAAGTGAAAGTAGCTCATATTATGGTTCGTGTAAAAGAAGATTTACCGGAGGTAGAGAAAGAAAACTTAAAGAAAAAAGCAGAAGAAATTTTTCAAAAATTACAAGAAGGTGCTGATTTTGCCGAGTTGGCAAGGGAGTACTCTGATGATAGAAATTCTGCTCGTAAAGGAGGAGAGATAGGGTGGATTAATACAGGCGAGACATTCAAAGAGTTTGATGATGCAGCTTTTGGCTTGAAGGAAAATAACCAAATTTCTAAACCGGTAAAAACACCGGTCGGATGGCATATTATCAAACGTTTGGACTACAAGCCGGTTGGTTCGCTGGAAGAAATGAGAAGTGAACTGAAACATAAAATACAACGGGATGTTCGTTCACAGCAAACACGAGTAAAGTTCATTAACAACCTGAAAAAAGAATATGGATTTGTAGAGAATAGAGCTTTGCTTTTTGATATTTACAATAAAAAAGACATTAATCCGAATGAAGAGTTGTTTTCTTTCGCAGGTAAATCTTATAAAGTGGGGGAATTTATTGAATTTCTTTCACGTGGCAGAAACAAATCAATGTCTTTTGATGAAATCAATAAAATATATGAACAATACGCTGCAAATAAATTGATAGCTTACGAAAAGACACAATTAGAAAAAAAATACCCGGAGTTTAAAGCTCTTTTAAAAGAATACAGAGATGGTATTCTGTTGTTTGATATAACCGACAAAATGGTTTGGAGTAAAGCCGTAAAAGATACGGCAGGATTAGAATTGTATTATGACGCCAATAAAGGTAAATACATGTGGCCGGATAGAGTAGAAGGAAAGATTTTCTCATCGAATAACAAAAAGATAATTAAAAAAGCATACAAGTTAGCGAAGAAAGGAAAAATAGCAAACGATTCTATTGTGAACTACCTAAATCAAAGTTCTCAACTAAACGTAAAATTGGAATCGGGAACGTTTGAAAAAGAAAAACATCCCTACTTGAAAAATCAATCGTGGAAAAAAGGAGTTAACAAACCTGTTTTGATTGGAGAAAAATATGTGTTTGTGATTGTCGATAAAGAGTTACCGAAACAACCTAAAAAGTTGTCGGAGGCAAAAGGAATGATTACAGCTGATTATCAAGATTACTTGGAAAAAGAATGGTTGAAAGAGTTGGAGAAAAAACATAAAATTGTTGTAAACGAAGAAGTATTATACTCAATCATAAAATAGCAAATCAGTATTTTGTCGTTATCGGACTATTGGTCTTTTTGCTCATCTCTTGCAACGAAGACGCAAAGAGAGTACCCGAAAATGCAATAGCCCGTGTAGGAGAAGATTACTTAACGAAAGAACAAATACTCAGGGAAATGCCTGTTGGGCTATCCTCTGAAGATAGTGCAGTTTTTACCGAGCAATTTATCCAAAAATGGATAAAAGAAGAAGTAATCGTTCAAAAGGCAGAGGAGGTGCTTCCTGAGGAAAATAAAAATGTAACCGAACGTTTGGAAGCCTACAAAAAGTCTTTGCTTATGTATGCTTATGAACAAGCCTATCTGGTTGATAGATTGGATACTACGGTTTCCGAAATAGAAATCGCTACATATTATGAAAACCACAAAGAAGATTTTTTGTTGAAAGGTTTTATCATCAAAGGTTATTACGGAATCTTTAAAGATAGCTTGGATGTAGAACCGGTAAAAGAATGGTATTTATTAAAACATACACCGGAAGATTATGTCAAATTACTGGGATTTTCGGAGCTAAATGCCGTAGATTATCATTTAGATACGCTAAACTGGATGTACTTTGATGAGATAATGGATAAAATACCTTTGGAAAATAACATTCACAAAAGTTCGTTTATCAAACACAAAAGAAAAATATACTTTGAAGAAGGTGGTTTTGTCTATTTCCTTAACGTATTGGATTACAAATTGGAAGATGAACTATCGCCCATCGAGTTTGAAAAGGATAAAATAAAAGCGATAATCATCAATAAAAGAACAAAAAAAATAAGAACGGAACTAGCAGAAAACCTTTATAACGATGCTCTAAAAAGCAAGAATGTTGAGGTGTTGATTAAAGAACCCGTTCACAAACAAAAGACGAAAGAATGAAATTAACAAGCCTGTTTACTCTATTAATCGTATTGTCAGCTTACAATATTACTGCACAAAAAATAATTGATAAGGTAGTAGCGGTAGTCGGCGATAAACCCGTTTTATATTCCGAAATTGAAGGGCAAAAGTTACAAGCCAAACAACAAGGAATTGACGTAAGCAAAGATGATGAGGTTTTAATATTGGAAGACCTTATGTTTCAAGGTTTATTGTTGCACCAAGCACAAATTGACAGTATCGAAATAAAACCTGCACAAGTCAATGCCGAGTTAGAACAACGAATACAATATTTTGCCGCACAAATCGGTGGAATAGCAGAACTTGAAAAGTTCTACGGAAAATCAATAGAAGAAATCAAAGATGAATTTTATGAGCAAATAGAAAACAGACTCAAAACACAACAAATGGAAGCTAAAATCACAGAAGATGTAAAGGTTTCCCCTAAGGAAGTGCGTACTTTTTTTAATAAAATTCCCAAGGACAGTATCCCCGAAATCAATAGTCAAGTATCCGTGGCTCAATTGGTCATTCGTCCCGAAGTTACCTACGAGGAAAAACGAAAAATACGAGAAGAGTTAAGTAAAATACGAGGTAAAATTTTAACGGGAGAATTAACCTTTAACGTAGCTGCCGAATTTTATTCTGAAGACCCCGGTTCAAAGAAAAAAGGGGGCGACTTCGGTTGGGTAACTCGAGGAACATTTGTTCCTGAATTTGACGCCGTAGCCTTCAAAGTTCCCATTGACGAGGTGTCTGAAATTTTTGAAACCCAATACGGGTACCATATTACCGTTATAGAAGAACGCAGAGGAGAGCAATTCAAAGGGCGTCATATTTTGTTGAGTTTCAAACCAGATGACAAACAATTGCTTTTAGCAAAAAATAAGTTAGACTCCATCAAAACAGAAATCGAAAAAGGAAATCTAACTTGGGAAGATGCCGTCTTAAAATACAGCAACGACGACCAGACCAAAGGAACAAGAGGAGTAATCTACAATGAACAAACCGGTAGTAGCTATTGGGATATGCGAGAACTCGATCCTCAAATATTCTCAGCCATAAAAGATTTGGAAACAGGAGAAATATCCAAACCTCAATTAATCCAAACCCGCGACGGAATGGCATATCGAATCATTAAGTTAGTCGATAGAACCAAACCGCATAAAGCCAATTTAAAAGACGATTATCGTTTGATTCAAACCTTCGCCCTCAAACAAAAAAAGCAGGAAACTATAAAAAAATGGGTAAACAAAAAGGCGAAAGACGTTTACGTACGCATTGACGATGAATACAAAAACGGAAATTTCACTTATGATTGGTTAGGTCAAAATTAATTTTAAATACTGAATGATTTGGGCGTTCCCCTAAACGACAAAACGAGCATTTCGCTAAGGCGAAACGCTCGTTTTGTCGTTTAGGGTCGGGCTATCCACTATATCTTTTGCCCTCCAAAAGGAGGGAGGGCAAAAGGATGCCGTTCCTATCCCTAACGCGTGTGAAATTGGCGGATAGAAAGTGGGATTTTTGGTTTCTTAGACGATGAATAAAAATTTTGCATAGCACCCGCTATGGAAAATTTTTATGAAGAAGGATAAGGAATCAAAAAACGCTTTATACCGTCTATTTTACTCGTGTTAGGGATAAGTCCCTAACGCGGAATGAAATAAGTGCAAGAAAGTGAATTTCCGGTTTCTTTAAACGATGAAAAAAATTGTATAGCCGCGATGAGGATATAAAAAATGAAGAAGTGTAAAAAAATCACAATAAAAGAAACATACATGGTAATCAGTTACTTTTTAGTTAAAAATTAGAAAATACACGTTTTTTGGTTTATATTTGTTAAAATTAAGAATAAAAACAAAACTCATGAAAAGAAAAATTATAATACTTGCAGCCTTTTTAGGTAGTTTATCAGTTTATGCGAATCATACTGTTAAAGTTGAAAATATATATATAAATGAAGTTGAAAATGTTAACGTACACGTTACGGTAACACACAACAGAGCACCATTAGCCAATGCAACGGTATCTATCCTGCAAAACGCAAAAGAAATCGGCGGTGCAAAAACTACACCTAGAGGAACAGTTGACATAAAGTTAGACAACTACAACGGAAAACCGGTTGAAATTCGTGTTACCATGAATGGTTTTCAAACCGTTATCCTTTCCGGAGCTTTATTAAACGAAAAAAGCCGTTTTAGTGTAGCGTTACAAAAAATGAGGGCAGATATGCCTACGACTTCAACCATCAACGTAGGAAATAACATAGAAGAAATCCATTCTACTTCCGAAGACAAAGTAAAACGCTACGAAGAAAGTGCTGCTGACAGAGCAAAAAAAGCGGAAGCAACCAAAAAAGAAGCAGAAGAATACGCTAAAGAAAAAACGGAACAAGCCAAAGCACACGAAAAAGAAGCCAAAGCTACTGCTGATAAAGCAAAAACAGAAGCTGAAAAAGCCAGAGAAGCAAAGGAAAAAGCAGAAGCAACCCAAAAAGAAGTAGAACAAGCAAGAGCAGAGAGAGAAAAAACTGCAATGCAAGCTAAACAACAAAGAGAAGCAGAAGCCAAAAAGAGAGAGGAGGAAGCGAAACAACGCAAAGAAAATCTAAAAAAATTAGAAGAGCAACAAGCCAAAGAACAAGCCGAAAAAGAAGCGGCTAAAATGAAAAAAGATGCTCAAAAACAAACCGATAAAGCAGAAAAGGGAGTTAAAAAAGAGCTGAAAGAAACCGAAGACGAAGCAAAAGACAAAGCAAAGGCTGAAAAAGAAAAATTAAAAGAGGAGCAAGAAAAAGCCGATAAGTTGAAAGCGGAAACCAAAGCAAAAGAAAAAGAAGCGAAAGAAAAAGCAAAAGACGAAGCCGCCAAATTAAAAAAGGCAGAAGAAGAACGTAAAGCAGCAGAAAAAGCAAAAAAAGAAGCCGAGCGATTAAAAGCTTTGGAAGCTAAATACGAAGCTCAATTGGCGAAAATAGAAAAGAAAAGAGCTAAAATAGACAAGCAAATAGAGAAAGTCAATAAGCAACAAACAAAGTTAGATAGAAAAGTTGCGAGGGAGAAGATTTCTACGGTTGAGGCTTCTGAACTTCAATTAAAACTAGATGCTAAAATGATGAAGCTAGAAGCACTACAAAAAGAATTGGATGCTCAACAACAAAAGTTAGATAGAAAATACAAAAAGAAAATGAAGAAGTAAAAAGAAAGAACTTCTTTACCTAATTTGATAAAAAAGAGGTGTCTAATTTATAGACACCTCTTTTTTTTTACTTCGATTATGTTATTTACATATAACCTTAAATCCGCAAGTGATTTCGTTATGAAAAGTCAAAATACGCATTAGTATTGGTCAAGCACAGTTTTGAGACACGCAAGCGTAGCCATAGCTACGGTGAGTATCGAAAAACAAGCATTGCCAATAATGATGCGGAGTTTGGCTTTGGAATAGAAGTTCACTTGCGGATTTAAGGTATAATTAATAATCTTGTTGTAACTTTGCAACCAATTGTTAAAACTATGATGAGAATAACTATTGATATTGATGTAACCAACCCCGAAGAAGTTGTAAAAGCTCACAAAGGAGAGTTAGTTGGGTTAATTGCTGATGTAATGCTTTCCAAAGGGAAACGAAAAAAGAAAGTAGAACAAGCCGTTTGCGAAGAAATAGTTCGTATAATGAAAGAAGAGTTCCCAAAAGGTTTACAACAAGAAATGGTAGAAGCAAACGTTTCTTTTAATATCGTTGAAATAGAAGATATTGAAGACGAAAATAAATTTTAAATTTATAGCACAGATAACTGATTTAGTTACTATTGATTTATAAAAAAGCAATATCTTTGACGACATCAAAACAAACTTTGCTGTCACAAAGTAGTTTTGAAAACCTTGATTACCTTTTGATGACTGGTTTCTGTGTAGTTGTGTAAATGTAAACCTAATCAAAGTTGTACCTCATTACTTTATGATGGTTTTTAATTTAATCAATGGGGTGGTGATAATAAATTTTTAAAATTGTTCAAAAAGTTAGGTTCAAAAAAATTAATGATTTAAATAAAGTTGTTGGTGGAAGTGACACTGGTTCATGTCCAACTGATTATTCAAGTTCGGGAGGTAATCCTGATTGTGTTAGTGGTGAATGTCGAGATGTTGTTTTAACATCTGCAGAATTTGATACTCCAATGGCAAGATAACAAACTAAAAACAATTGAGTGGTAATACAACATATCACTCAATTGTTTCTTATTATTTATATATAATTTATTCAAACGAATATGAAAGACATTTTATTACCATTAATATTAGTATTAAATATTTTTAATGTTTATTGTCAAAAATGGGATGATTATAGACAATATTATCAATTATCTAATTATGCTAATTTTCTTCTTTTTGAGGGAGACACTTCGAATTATATGGATATTATGTATTCTTTAAGTGAAAAATATGAAAATAATCCGTTTGAGTATGCTAAACTAGGTGTAATTATGTTTAACTATGATACAACTAAATCTTTGGTTATATTAAGAAAATCAATTAAACATGGCTATCCCCTTTCTTCGATAATTAGTAAATTTGAAAAATTAAATGAGAAAAATTTTATTGAAAAAGAATTGAGTCAAGATTATAGTACTTATTTAAGGAATGTTGACACTGTTTATGTAAAGTTTTTAGAAAACCTTATCAAAAGTGATCAAAAATATCGAGGGGCACAATGGAATTTACCTGATTCAATTAAATTTTTAAAACAAAACCGTATAGATTCTCTTAATCTATTAAAGCTAACAGAGAAAATTAAAGAATCTGGTTGGCCTAACTACACAAGGGTGGGAGTAGCTAATGCTGGTATTGCATTTATAGTTGTTTTACATGGAACAAGACAATTTGAATATAACTCTGAAGTGTTTAATTTTTATAAAACATTGCTTTTTTCAGAAATAATAAATGGTAATTTCGATCCAATTTCATATGCCAATTGGATTGACCAATATCATGTATGGTTTCTAAAAAAAGAACAACCTTATGGCAGTATTGCTGATCCTGAAGGGTATTTATACCCAATAAAAAGTATTGAAGATTGCAATACTAATCGTTTATGTATTGGATTATCTACTTTAAATCAATATTTGAAAATGAATCAATATATTATAAGATAATTTTAATACTTAGTGATGAAAATGATATATCCACCGAACAAGTTATTGATTGGTTAACATTTAATGAATATGATTTCGTTAGATTAAATAGAACTGATGAGCTCGTTTTTAATAAATTATATATTAACGAGTTGGGAGAATACGATTTCGAGATTCACACAAAAACATATGGAATTATTAAATATTCTCAGATAAAATCATTTTGGTATAGAAGAGGATACTTATATTTTTTACAGATAATTTGCTGTCACAAAGTAGTTTTGAAAAACATAATTACCCTTTGATGACAGGCATTGGTGTAATTTTGGGCTTATAACCAATTAAAGGCAAACCCCCGAGCTTTTAGTTGGTAACGTAATGGGGAAGTGAAACGCTGCAACGTTTCCTTAATTAAAAGCCTTGATAAATCTGTTTGCAGGCAGATTATAAATTACGCAATCTGAGTAATCAGTAGATGCCTACATGCGATTACTTAGATATAGCTATTAATTGTAGGTGTAAAAATTAGTAAATCATGAAATCAATTAAAAAATTTAAGAACAAATAGATAAAATCATCATATTCTATTCAAGGTGGTTATAAATCAACCGGAGATTCTTGTATTGGATATGATCGTTTAAAACGTAACGGAACAATTGTTACAAATACTTGAGATTTTAATCCTTTCAATAACGATAGAGTTTAAAGGACTGCAATAATAAAAGGGAGGGGTAACTACCTCCCTTAATATTTTAAAAAATAATATGATTAAATTTAATGTTTTGTTTTTTTTAGTTTTTCTGTCAAAGATATCGTATTTACAAATTAGAATACCGGTATCAGAAAAATATGTGGATTATTTTTCAAATATCAATTTAGCAAAGAAATTTGTAATTAATAATAGTCTTGACTCTGCTTTAATGACCTATGATTATATCCTAAAGAAATACAATTATCCTTTTTATAAAAACATTAAACAAGCTGCAATATTGGCTTTGTATAGTGAAGATACAGAACGCCTAAGTTTTTATCTTGAGTTAGCCATAAAAAGAGGTATGAATAAAACTGATTTTAACTATTTTGTACACTCGAAAAAATGTACACATACAATTCAAAATATTTCATTAAAATACGATAGTTTATATAAAATATATTCTAATAATATTGACTATGATTTACGATATGAATTTCAGGCATTAGATGCAAAAGATTATTTCATACATAGTTATTTATACGGGTATAGTAGAGATTCACTAAAAGATGCTTTTCATAATCAGCATCAACCAAAACTAATCGAGGATTATATAAACTTAATTAAAAACAAGGGATATCCAAATGAAAAAAAAATAGGGATTTCTACGAATGCTAAATATATTTTAGGAAACATAGATACAACAGAAAAAGGGAATTTAATATACATTAGTTCTGATTCTATTCTAAGGTATAATCAAACTAAAACTAATTTCAGTATTGTGAATTTATATAACCCAAATTTTTTAATTTATTCCAATTATCCAGGTAATTGGTTGTTATGGCATAATGCAATTAACAGAGAAAAAGATACAATTATGCAAAAGATAATAATTAAAGGGGTTATGAACTTATATTTACCACCTGTATTTTTGACTCAAATGTACGAGAATTCACACCCGGATAAAATAATGCATTTTGACTCTGTTCAAGATTACGCTACAACTTATAATTCATATACATATAGAACAAAAACAAAAACACCGATAGGAGTGTGTAATAAGTTGATTTTTGATGAGAAGGTTAGAATTGATAGTTTGCGGAAAAAGGTGCATATATTAACAATAGAAGATGAAGAAAAACTAGCTTTATCATTATATAGTTTAAAAACTAATAGACAAATAAATAGTTTAAAAACAAAATATTTCAAAAAAATTAAATTTGAGTATAATTCTTTTATTTCATTAGTGTATTTATGATTTTAATAATTTCGTCAGAGGTAGATATTTCTACACATAGAGTAATAAAATATTTGTATGCTAATAATATAAAATACATTATATTATTTCGCAACACTGTGGTCAGTTTATGATTAGAAGAAATTACGCCAAAACATTTGAGGGATTCACATATTTTGGTTTTATCAATAAAAATAAGTTTCCTGAGTGAAAATAATTTTGAAAATATTTATTGTTTGAGTTAAAAACATCCAAACGAAAGACAACCTTTTTTTATTTTCTTCGTCAAGTATCTGAAAATAAATTCTATATTTAAAAGTTATTTTAACTGGTTTAATATATTTTTTTGCAGACAACTTGATAAAGAATATCACATATCTTTTAGGTGTCTTGCTTTTTGTCTTTACGGCATTTGGGCAAGAAGGGCACTCTACGCTTCGTTTTACCGAAAACAAAGGGCAATTTCAAGAACAAGTACGCTATAAAGTTGAGATTAATGACGGAGAAATATATCTGGAAGATAATAGTATTACCTACAACTTATACAGCAGAGATTTAATCTCAGACATCTATCATGGTTTAAAACCCAATACAACCCCGATAAAAGGGCATGCCTATCGTGTTCATTTATTAGGCGCCTTGCCTAACGTGGAAATAACAAAGGAAGGAAAATCAACGGATTATAAAAACTATTATTTAGGAGATAATCCTCAAGATTGGGTTTCCGAAGTTCATGATTTTTCTTCAATCCGCTATAATAACATTTACAATAATATCGATTTAAAATATTATGGGTTTTACGGACAAGTGAAATATGATTTCATCGTAAAACCGAATGCCGACCCGCAACAAATTGTTCTTGAGTACAAAGGTATGGAACAAATGCAAATAAAAAACGGTCATTTGTTTATGGAGAGTGGATACGGGACATTGGTCGAACAAAGCCCTTATGCTTATCAAGAAATAGGAGGGAAAAAAATTAAGATTGATTGCAAGTATATTTTGCAAGGAAACAAATTATCGTTCCAATTGGGGGAATATGATTCAACAAAACAACTAACCATTGACCCTGTACTTTCATTTGCCACTTATACCGGTTCTTCTGCCAGTAACTTCGGTTGTACGGCAACTTATGATTTACAAGGAAATATGTATGTAGGAGGAACGGTGTTTGGGTTTGGTTATCCTACCACAATCGGAGCGTTTCAAACAACTTTTTCAGGAGGAAATATTGATATGGGAATCACTAAATTTTCTTCCGATGGAACTACACTTTTATATTCAACTTATGTAGGTGGTTCAAATAACGAAATTCCTCATAGTTTGGTCGTAAATGATAACAATCAACTGTATATATTAGGAACAAGCGGATCGTCTGATTATCCAACCTTATCAGCATCTTACGACAACACTTATAATGGAGGACCCGCTTTAAGTTTGGGATATGGTTACGGTTTTCAATATGCAAATGGTTGTGACATTGTCGTAACAAAATTTAATCCCACGGGAACAGCCTTAATGGGTTCTACGTTTATCGGAGGAACCGGAAATGATGGTATAAATCGAAATTCTGAATTGCACTATAATTACGGAGATGCTTTCAGAGGAGAAATAATAGTAGATAGTTCAGGAGATATTTATGTAGCTTCTACTACAGCTTCTACCGACTTTCCCGTTGTAAGTGCACCTCAAACGACCTACGGAGGTGGTGGTTTGGATGCTTGTTTGTTTAAGTTGGATAACAATTTATCGAACTTATTATGGTCAACTTATTTGGGTGGTTCTGATTATGATTGTGCTTATTCCATACAACCCGATGCCAATGGAGATGTTTTTGCCACAGGAGGTACAAAAAGTTCCGATTTTCCCACAACGGCAGGAGCATTACATACATCGTATCAAGGAGGAGTTTCTGATGGTTTTGTCGTAAAATATACACCCGCGGGGAATTTAGCGGCTTCCTCTTTTATAGGAACAAACGAATACGACCAGTGCTTTTTTGTACAGTCGGATAATAACAATGATATTTTTCTGGTCGGGCAAACTACAGGAACATATCCAATTTCACCGAATACATACAACAACCCTAACAGCGGACAATTCTTGCATAAATTAGATAATACTCTTTCTACTACTCTAATGACAACTACTTTAGGAACGGGTTCCGGAGAAGTTGATATAGCCATTAGTGCTTTTATGGTAAGTGAATGTAATCAAATTTATATTTCGGGCTGGGGAGGATTCACCAATACTTTAACGCAGTTAGGAGCGTTGGCAACTCATAGTACAACGACAGGTTTACCAATTACCTCACCGACTTTCCAAAGTACGACAGATGATAATGATTTTTATTTAATGGTGTTAAATCAAGATGCTCAAAACTTATTATATGCTACCTATTTTGGCGGAGGCCTAAGTCATGAACACGTAGATGGAGGAACAAGCCGTTTCGATAAAAGCGGAAAAGTATATCAAGCCGTTTGTGCAGGTTGTGGTGGACATTCCGATTTTCCTACCACTCCCGGAGCGTGGTCAAATACAAACA
>JALTUD010000319.1 GCA_027047735.1 Flavobacteriales bacterium
ACTAAAGCCAATTACTGAATAACAAATCAATGATAATGCAAATATTAATTTCAGATTATTCATATTAAATGCTAACGACAACAAATATGTAAGTGAATTGATTCAATATCATCTCCATTTATTATTGTAACATTTTTTGTGTTATTTTCTTGTGGTACAATAATAAAGTTCCATTGATTTAGATTTCGTAGTTCTTGATTTTGTCTGCTGAAGTAGCCAAATAAAGAGGGAGAGTATTTGAATTTTATCTCTGTTTTCGAATTTGCATAAGTTATCGGGTGTTTTGTGTCTACAAATTCTGAAATTTTATGATAATCCATCTTATATATTTTTAATATTTAGTTATTTAACCTACATCCGTTCAGGAACATCAATACCTAACAGTTTCAGTGCATTTTTAAGAACCTCTCCTGTTAGATAGGTCAAAGCAATTCTAAAACGTTTTTTATCCTCGTTTTCTTCTTTAAAAATAGAAACAGATTGATAAAAAGAGTTATAACTTTTTGCTAATTCATAAGCGTAATTCGCCAAAAGGGCGGGGCTGTAATTATCTCCTGCTTCTTTAATGACTGTTGGAAATTCACCAATCAATTGAATGATTTCTTTTTCTACCGGTTCAATATCAATTTGAGTCGGAACATCCTTAAAATCAATATTTTCGGATGAACGTAAAATAGATTGCGTACGAGCATAAGTGTATTGAATAAAAGGAGCAGTGTTCCCCGTTAATTCAATTGATTCAGCCGGATTAAAAAGCATTCTTTTCTTAGGGTCAACCTTTAAGATAAAGTATTTTAAACCACCCAGACCAATGGTTTTGTAAAGTTGTTGCTTTTCTTCCTCAGACATTCCGTCCAAATGTCCTCTCTCCAAAGTTGCTTCTTTAGCTTTGTCAATAAGCTCTTGCATCAAATCATCCGCATCTACAACCGTACCTTCTCTAGATTTCATTTTACCCGATGGTAAATCCACCATTCCGTAGGAAAGGTGATAACAACCGTCTGCCCAAGCATATCCTAATTTCTTTAAAATAGCAAACAATACCTTAAAGTGATGATTTTGCTCGTTTCCAACGGTGTAAATCAAGCCTGATAAATTCGGATAATCTTTATAACGAAGTAGGGCAGTACCAATATCTTGCGTCATATAAACAGAAGTTCCGTCAGCTCGTAAGAGTAATTTATCATCCATTTTCATTTCGCTAAGGTCGCACCAAACGGAGCCGTCTTCTTTTTGGTAAAAGATACCTTTTTCCAATCCTTCTAAAACGACTTGTTTACCAACAAGATAAGTGTCCGACTCATAGTAAAGAGCATCAAAGTCGATTCCCATTAATTCGTAGGTGCTTGAAAAACCATCATATACCCAACCGTTCATTCTTTTCCAAAGTTCTCTGACTTCCTTATCTTCTGCTTCCCATTTTTGAAGCATTTCCTGAGCTTCAGCTAAAATCTTAGTTGATTTTTCGGCTTCTGCTTTATCCATACCTCCGGCAACAAGTTCTTCAATTTCTTTTTTGTAGGCTTTGTCAAAAGCAACATAATATTTACCGATTAAGTGGTCACCTTTCATTCCGGAACTTTGGGGTGTTTCTCCGTTTCCGAATTTTTGCCACGCCACCATACTTTTACAAATATGAATCCCTCTGTCGTTGATGATTTGGGTTTTAATCACTTCGTT
>JALTUD010000320.1 GCA_027047735.1 Flavobacteriales bacterium
GATTTGAGAAATGAAGCGTTTAGAAAACTAATCTACTCCCCTATTTCTTTTTTTGACAAGAATAAAACAGGAGAATTGACCAGTAGAATCGCCACAGATGTAAGTCTGTTACAAGAAATGTTGACGACTACTTTAGCCGAATTTATCCGTCAATGGGTAACTATTATCGTATCGATTGCCGTCATTGCTTACACTTCGGTCAAACTTTCGGTTATCATGCTTTCCATTGTTCCCGTGGTGCTTATTTTGGTTATTATTTTCGGAAAAGCAATTAAAAAATTATCCAAACAATCACAAGACGCTGCTGCGGAATCCAACTCTGTTTTAAGTGAAGCCTTAACCGGAATAAAAGTCGTAAAAGCCTTTGCTAACGAACAGTTTGAAATATTTCGCTATAAAAAATCAACCGAAGAAATCAAAGACCTGTCAATTAAGGGAGCGGTTTGGCGTGGGTTATTTGCTTCATTTATCATTATTGGCTTATTTGGTTCAGTAAGTATTGTCATTTGGCAGGGGATGGTCATGGTCAATTTGGGGGAATTACAAATGTCCGAATTTATCCGATTTATATTCTTTACCGTATTTTTAGGGGCTTCCTTTGGAGGTGTTGGTGCTATGTTTGGAACCATACAAAAATCAATAGGAGCAACCGAACGCTTAATGGATTTGATGGAGCAAACAACTGAACCTTTCAAACAAGGTAAAACAGCTCAATTAAAAGGTAAAGTAGATTTTCAAAATGTATGGTTTCATTATGAAACCCGACCGGATGTTCAAGTATTAAAAAATATTAACTTAGAAGTTCAATCCGGCGAAAGCGTTGCTTTGGTAGGTCCTTCAGGAGCAGGTAAATCCACCTTTGCCTCTCTATTACTACGTTTTTACGAACCAACGAAAGGTGCTATCTTATTTGACAATGTCAACGGTAAAGAATTTGACCTAACCTCTCTACGTTCCAATATGGCTATTGTTCCGCAAGAAGTTATTCTTTTCGCAGGAACAATCAAAGAAAATATAGCTTACGGAAAACCGGAAGCTACGGAACAAGAAATCACAGAAGCTGCACAAAAAGCGAATGCTATGGAGTTCATCCAAAATTTTCCGGACGGATTAGGGACTATGGTAGGCGACAGAGGAGTGCAACTTTCCGGCGGTCAAAAACAAAGAATAGCCATAGCACGTGCTGTACTAAAAAACCCTAAAATATTAATTCTTGACGAAGCAACCAGTTCGTTAGATTCCGAATCGGAAAAATTGGTTCAAGATGCCTTGGATAAACTGATGCAGGGAAGAACAACCTTTGTCATCGCCCACCGCTTATCGACCATTAAAAATGCCGATAAAATTGTGGTCTTGGAAAAAGGAGAAATTGTAGAAACAGGAACACACCAAGAACTAATCGAAAATGAAGGTATGTATGCTAAATTGTGTGCTATTCAATTTGGATAATCATACCATTTAAACATTGAAATGGTATCACTCATTCATTTCTACCTTAACCTCTTTCAAAGAAAGCATATTTAAAGCATTACTTTTTAACCCTTGTACATTCTTTTTAATGAAGCGTAAAGTTTCAGCATAGAAAAGAGGAATTACCGGTGCTTCATCATGAATTATTTGATTCATTTTCTTATACAAATTCATTCTCGAATCAAAGTCTTTTTCCCGCAAAGCTATTTCATAAAGAGCATCGTACTCCGGGTTGGAAAAGTGCGTATAATTAGAACCGTGTTCCGGATAAAAATTCTTACTGTAAAACAATTGAAAATAATTTATCGCATCAGGATAATCAGCTATCCAAGATTTCCTGTAAAACTGAGCTTCAAATTGAGCAATTCTTTGGTTGATAGCACCAACCGGACTAACATCTACTTTTATCTCTATTCCTACTTTGGCTAATTCCCTTTGTAAATATTCGCACATTGTACGATATTCTGCTGTTGCCGAAAGTGTAATCCCCGTAAGCGGATGCTCTGAATCAAATCCTGCTTCACTGAGCAATTCAACCGCCTTTTGTGGATTATATCCAAACCCATCAATAGCATATTTATCAAAAAAAGGCATTCCTTTCGGAACAAATCCTTTTGTAGCAGGAGTACCGATATTATTCCTCAAATAACGAATCATCTCATTTCTATTCAAGGCATAACCAATAGCTTGACGAACTCTTTTATCCTTCAAAGGAGATTGCTGGATTTCCTTATCCACCAAAACACCTAAATATTCAGTATTCAGCCAGTCATTTTTCAACAATTTAAAATCTTTTTGCAACGAATTTACCAACTCGCCCTCTTCCGTTAACAACTCATCTTTATCTTGTTCATTGATACCGGAAATCATCTCTAAATTCCCAGTTTTAAATTTCACAAATTCCTGATGCTTATCTTTAAGAAAATAAACCGATACCGCATCCAAATATGGAAGTCGTACCCCATTTTCGTCCACCTCGAAATAATTAGGATTTTTAGCTAGTATCATTTTCACATCTTTCTTCCATCGCTTCAAATAAAAAGCTCCCGTCCCAATGGGATGTTGCCCGAAATTATCGCCGTAATACTCAACAACTTCATGCGGAACAACCTTACAATACGGCAAAGACAACTGAAAAATAAACGAAGGCTGAGGCTCTTTCATCCGTACAACCAAAGTAAACTCATCCTTTGCTTCTATTCCCTTAATCGTTTTAGAATTCGATGCTACATTCTGAAAAATATATTTACCGGGAGATGCGGTAACCGGATCAATAATCCGAAGAAAAGAATATACAAAGTCCGTTGCTGTTACTCTTTTTGTCTTTTCCTCACCAAAACGTTCACTTTGGTTAAAGTAAACATCATCTCTAAGAAAAAAAGTATAAGTCAAACCATCTTCACTTACTTCCCAAGATTTTGCAATAGCCGGTACAACCCGCATGTCCTCATCAAGAGAAACCAGACCATTATAAAGTTGTTCCACCACCAAAAAATCTTCAAATCTCCTTACATAAGCCGGATCTAAAGTCGTTATCCCCGCAGATTCATTGTATCGAAATACAGTCTTCTCCTGTTCTTTACGTCTATCTTCTTTTAGCGAACAAGCATAAAAAAACAGAATAGAAAAAGCAAAAAATAAAAAACGCATAAAAAATTAATCTAAATCAAAAAAATCATGAACTCCAACAGGTCGTTCAACCGTAAACCCCTCAGCATATCGAACACCGATAATTCTTCCCAAAACAGAAGCCTTTGCTTTTATAAATTCCAAAAATTCGGGAGAAGAAATCGGTGTTTGAACACTATTATCCTCCTCTGACGAATAAAACTGCGTTTTGTACGCCAAAACAGCACTCATTTTCACCTCAAAATAATCTGAAATATCAACCACAATATCGGGCGTTACCCAATTATCCTGCACATACCTGTACACACTCTTCGGACGCCAATGCTCTTGTTCTTTTCCCTTGTTAAAAGTCTTAATTTTCAGCAAACCGGAAAGAAAACAAGCTCTAGCTACCAAATCTCCCCCTCTAGAATGGTCAGGATGCCTATCACTCACTGCATTGCAAAAAACAATCTCAGGACGATATTTACGAATCATCTCAATCACCCGCAACAAATTCTCTTGATTCACCTCGAAAAAACCATCTCCTAAATTTAAATTCTCTCTAAACTCCACCCCAAGCAATTCCGAAGCCACACCCGCCTCCGTAAAACGAGTTTGAGCCGTACCTCTACTCCCCAATTCCCCTTGAGTCAAGTCAACAATACCAACCTTATACCCTTTATCAATATGCTTGAGCAACGTACCCGAAGCCGAAAGTTCTACATCATCAGGATGAGCACCAAAAGCTAAAATATCTATTTTCATACGGCTAAAATACAAATAAAAGTAAAGTCAAAGCAATAGATTAACGATAGGTATTCTTACCTTCGTAAAAAAGTAACCAAAATGCATCCACAAGAAAAAAAGAAAGAAAACGATTTTGTCTTTGGTATAAGAGCCATTATAGAAGCCATAGAAGCCAACAAAACCATCAACAAAATACTCTTACAATCAGGTGTGAAAGGCGGATTAATGACCGAATTAAAAGACGCACTCAAAGGCAAAAAAATAACCACTCAAGTTGTACCTTTACAAAAACTCAACCGGATTACCCGCAAAAACCACCAAGGAGCAATCGCGTTTATTTCCCCCGTAGAATACCAACCGCTCGACCAAATTATCCCCAATATTTATGACAAAGGAGAAGAACCCTTTCTCTACATTCTCGACCGCGTAACCGATGTGCGTAACCTAGGTTCAATCGCCCGAAGTGCCGAGTGTAACGGAGTACACGCTATTATCATCCCCTCACGCGGTTCAGCACTAGTTACAGCCGACGCCGTAAAAACCTCAGCAGGAGCCCTCCACAAAATCCCCGTCTGCATCGAACACAATCTCAAAGAAACCATACAATATCTTAAAGATTACGGCATAAAAATAGTAGGTTGCACCGAAAAGACCGAAAATCTATTGCCTCAAACCGACCTAAAAGGAGCCGTAGCCATCATCATGGGAAGCGAAGAAAACGGAATATCCGGAGAATACCTAAAAATGTGCGACACTCGCGTAAAAATCCCAATGTTCGGCACCATAGAATCCCTAAACGTAGCCGTATCCGCATCCATCGTAATGTACGAAGTCAACCGACAAAGACATTTTGAATAAAATAATTTGGGCGTTCCCATTACAGCATAAAAAAGCAGTTTCGTTGCACTACACTACTTTTTAACGCCGTAATGGTCGGGCTATCACTACTCACTCTTTTGTGTTGCATAAGTGCAACAACACAAAAGGAGTTCAAACACGCCGTTCTATCCCTAACGCAGTTGAGATAAGTGCAAAGAAAATGGAATTTAGTATTCTTAGACGATGAATATTTTCTTTGCATAGCCCCAGCTATGGAAAATAATTTTGAAGATGGATAAGAAAAATAAAAACGCTTTATACGTCTATTTTGCTCGTGTTAGGGATATCAATCCCTAACGCAAAAAGAAAAACATAAAGAATATAAATTAAGTTGTAAATTAAATAGTTTAACAATGCGGAATAAAATAATATTGCTTCTCTTACTAATTATTGCTTCGATATACATTGCAAACCGAATTGTAGTTTCAAATGCACAAAATAAAACTTTTTATAATGTTGAAGATATATCACCTACCAAAGTAGGCTTATTGCTTGGCACAGGAAAATACAACAAAAAAGGGTATATCAATCAATATTATAAAAACCGAATCACAGCAACTGTAGAACTTTACAAACAAGGAAAAATTGCCTATATACTAATTTCAGGAGACAATGGCAGAAAAGGATATAACGAACCCGAAGAAATGAAAAAAGACCTTATAAAACAAGGAATACCGAAAAATAAAATTTATTTAGACTATGCCGGATTCAGAACTCTTGATTCTATAATAAGAGCAAAAAAAATCTTCGGTCAAAAAAAATTAATTGTTATCTCTCAAAAATTTCATAATGAAAGAGCAATTTACATAGGAGAATATTACGGAATGAACATTATCGGATTTAATGCAAAAGACGTAAACAATAACTTCGGATTAAAAACAAAAATAAGAGAAAAACTTGCTCGTGTAAAAATGATTATTGACCTACTCATAGGAAAAGAACCAAAATATTTAGGTGATAAAATTGAAATAAAATAAAAGATTAAAGTAAAAATAAAACGTTATTTATTACCTTCGACATTCCAAATTGATTACTCAATTTCAAATCAAAGAATCCCTAATTTAGCAATTACAGCAGATAAAATCACCTTAATAATATGATGAACGCAAAAGAAAGCCAAGAACTTATTTTTAAAACATTAAAAGAAAAAAGTGTACTCAAACAAGATTTATTTAGCAATACCCTACTTAATTTTAAAACACTCAAACGCGTATTAAAAGAA
>JALTUD010000321.1 GCA_027047735.1 Flavobacteriales bacterium
GGAAAGAAATTTAAGTCAAGGAATTTAAAAAACTTACTGAAAGAAATACATCAAAAACCATTAGAAGAACAAAAAGAAATATTAAAATCATTTTTCTTAAAATGGAAAGGAGAGGAAGAACAGGTAGATGACGTAACCGTTTTTGGAATGAGAATGAAGAAAATAATATGAATACAATCAAAAGCATCTCTTTCATTGGTTCCGGAAATGTAGCCACAAATTTGGCAAGGGCATTTTATGCAGCAGGCGTTCCCATAGATACGATATACAGCAATACCTTACAAAACGCGGAAACCTTAGCCGGTATTGTTGATGCTGAAGCGATAAACGATATTGAAAATCATGTATTTACGAGTGATTTAGTCGTTGTTGCTCTCAAGGATGATGTATTGGACAAGGTGTTAAGCAAAGCTACCATTAAAGGAAGTTTGTTGGTGCATACTTCGGGAAGTATTGATACGGCAACCCTAAAAAAATATGCAGGTAATTACGGTTGTTTCTATCCTTTTCAAACCTTTAGAAAAGAAGTAGAAACCGATTTTTCGGAAGTGCATATATTTATTGAAAGCAATTCAGAAGAAAGCACCTTAAAACTCTATAACTTAGCAAGAATCTTAACATCAAAAGTAGTGGAAATGAATTCCTACGATAGAAAGTCCTTGCATATTGCAGGTGTGGGATTGAATAATTTTACACATTTTATATTAAGTGTAACTCGTCAATATTGTATAGACAATCATCTTAAAACAGAATATTTGACCAATCTACTGACGCAAACCGTTAACAATTCTTTCTATATAGAAAATGCTTTATCCATGCAAACAGGACCGGCAAGACGAGGAGATTTGGAAGTAATCAAAGATCATTTGGAACGATTAAAAAATGCACCAAAATATAGAAAGATTTACAAAACTATTTCTCAACTTATCTTAGACGAATTTCACGATGAAAAATACAAATTATAAACAACGTTTACAAAATATTACCACTTTCGTGTTTGATATCGATGGTGTTTTTACGGGCGGAGAAATTTTTTTTCACCCCTTGGGAAAAACCATACGTTCATTGAATGCAAAGGACGGGTATGCCGTTACGGAAGCAATTGATAAAGGGTATAATATAGCCGTAATCACCCGTGGAAATTCCCCTATTGTAGCCGAAGTGTTTTTAGAGTTAGGAATTACGGACGTGTTTCTTGAGGTTTTTGATAAAGGAAAAAAAATAGAAGAATACAGTATAAACAAAAACATTCCGTTAGAAAATATACTGTATATGGGAGATGATATTCCCGATTATTACTGTATCCAAAAAGCAGGAGTAGGAACATGTCCGAGAGACGCCGTAAAAGAAGTTAGAGAAATAGCCGATTATATATCCACTTTTGATGGAGGAAAAGGTGCAGTTCGAGATGTTGTGGAACAAACCATGCGACTACAAGGGAAATGGTTTTTGCCAAGCTAACCGGTAATGAAAAAAGCAATTGACTATATCCAATCTTTTCGATTACTAAACGTAACGGCAATGTTGTTGTTACTGATTGGTCTAAGGTATTTTTTCTACCGAAATTTTTCTCACGATTACATTTTGTTTTTTCAGCGAACCACACTTGAATTTTGTGAATTTTTACTTATTGTGGCACTAGTTACCATCGCAGGATATATTATCAATGA
>JALTUD010000322.1 GCA_027047735.1 Flavobacteriales bacterium
CTTTTAGCTTTCACAAAAATACACTCTTTTCAAACTCATTTTACCATTGTTCATATCTTTTATACACAGAATTACGTTAATCGCATCTCTATTGTTAATAATTTGGGCGTTCCCATTACGGCATAAAAAACAGTTTCGTTGCACTACACTGCTTTTAACGCCGTAATGGTCGGGCTATCCGTTATATCTTTTGGGTTGCATATATGCAACAACCCAAAAGGATGCCACTTCTATCCCTAACGCAGTTGAGGTAGGTGCAAATAAAATGAATTTTTGATTTCTATTTAAACTAAAATAGAAACCTGAATTGACATTTATCATACTTTCACAAACGCATAAACTATACTTTTGCAAGACTACATTTCTAAACCTAAAACAATACACATCAACGATGATAAACCAACAATTAATTACCCCAAAAAGCATTGCCGTTATAGGCGGTTCCAACCACCTCAATAAACCCGGTGGTAAAATTGTCAAAAACCTTCAAGACGGAAAATTCAAAGGTCAACTTTATGTAGTCAATCCAAAAGAAAAAGAAGTACAAGGTATTCCCTCCTACTCTTCCGTAGATAAACTTCCCGATGTCGATTTAGCCATTCTCGTGATTCCCGCTAAATATTGTTATTCCTCAATCGAAACATTAATCGACACAAAAAACACTAAAGCTTTTATCATCCTATCGGCAGGATTTGGAGAAGCGGGCGAGGAAGGTAAGTTAATCGAGCAACAAATCGTACAAAAAATAAACGATGCCAACGCTTCTTTAATCGGGCCTAATTGTATTGGTGTTATCAACCAACATTATAGTGGTGTATTTACTTCCCCCGTACCGACTTACGACAAAAACGGTTGTGATTTAATCTCAAGTTCGGGAGCTACCGCCGTTTTCATTATGGAAGCAGGAATGGGCTTAGGATTGAAATTTTCTAATGTATATTCCGTTGGCAATGCCGCTCAAACAAGCGTTGAAGATGTTTTGGAATATATGGACGAACATTTTGACCCGGATAACGACCCAAAAATAAAACTACTCTACCTCGAAACCATTAAAAACCCTAAAAAACTACTCAAACACGCAACTTCTTTGATTAAAAAAGGGGCTAAAATAGCCGCTATAAAAGCAGGAAGTACCGATGCAGGAAGCAGAGCGGCAGCTTCGCATACAGGAGCTATTGCCAACTCCGATATGGTGGTTCGGGCTTTATTCAAAAAAGCAGGAATCGTCTATTGCAGTAGTAGAGACGAGTTGATTACCGTTGCGTCTATCTTTAACTACAAAGAATTAAAAGGAAAAAACATTGCCATTATCACTCACGCAGGCGGCTCTGCCGTAATGCTCACCGATGTATTGACCAAAGGGGGACTTAACGTTCCGAAAATCGAAGGCGAAAATGCCGATAAATTATTAACCTACTTACACAAAGGTTCTTCGGTCAGCAACCCGATTGATTTCTTGGCTACGGGAACGGCAGAACAATTAGGCATCATCATCGACTATTGCGAACACAAATTCGATACTATTGACGCTATGGTGGTCGTATTCGGAAGCCCGGGATTATTTGACGTTGCCAATGTTTATAACGTACTAAGTGTTAAATTAGACATTTGCGAAAAACCGATTTATCCCGTTCTTCCCTCCCTTATCAACGCACAAAAAGAAATTCAAG
>JALTUD010000323.1 GCA_027047735.1 Flavobacteriales bacterium
CTTCTCCCTCCTTTTGATAAACAATAACATTGCACGGCAACATCAATCCTATTTCTATTTCTGATTGTAACGATTTATAAGCACTCGGCGGATGACAAGCTCCCAAAATAGTATAGCCTTCCAAATCAGCATCTAGCTTTTTCTTTAATGTAGCCTGCATATCTATTTCCGTAAGCACACCAAAACCTTCATTTTTCAGGGCTTCTTTTGTTTTTTCTAGTGCAACTTCAATTGTTTCACTTATTTTCTTACTGTAACCGTAATTTGAATTTTTCATTTTTTATGTTTTTTGATTAATAAAAATATTTGTAAAAATACTAAACATTACCCGAAGCCGGTAATGTTTAAGGTATTTTATTCATCACTCAAAATTAAAACAACTTAATATTTCTATCAACTATATTTTATTACATTTCAAGTTTTTCTACAGTTAAGGTATGGGCTAATCTCTTTTTTATTATACTTTTGTTAGTCATACCATTTGAATCTTGAAAAGAAGCGAAAGAAAGTGAGTTTAGTTTTCTTAGACGATGAACAAAATCTTTGCATAGCGAAAGAAAGAAGGGTAAGGGAAATAAAAACGCTTTATAAGGCTCTTTCAATGTTTTAATGGTATTATAAACCATTAAGGGTTCAATTACATTTAGAAGACTGATTCAATTATCATTTTTTTAGGATATTCGCCTCATTCTTTTAAATAAAAATATTTCAATAAAATAAGATTACGATGGAACAAAAAATTCTTGAAATTATTAACACGGTTTTAGAAAATAGATCTAAAGAAAAAATAGGTGAATTATCACCTGATATGAACCTAAGAAACGACATAGGGTTTGATTCCCTTGATTTGGCTGAGTTAACTGTCCGAATAGAAGTGGAATTTGACATTGATATTTTTGAAGACGGAATTGTTAACACCGTTGGAGAAATCATTAATAAACTTAATCGATAATGGGCTTGTTTTATAAAGATTTACCTCAGAAACTTTCGATTAGCTGGGAAGACTTCCTTGCTGATATTAGATCTACTTCTGAATTTAATCCTTATTGTAAATCCGATAGCTTTTACACTGTTTTTAAGCAAGTAGTACTCTCTATCCTTTTGGATGAAGAAATTATTTTACTTGACTCTGATTTTACGGAAACAGAACTCATTAAACTTACCGGTTTTTCTGAATTTTCAGATTTTTCTAATCCTGTTACTGCAAGTGTTAGTTTCCCAAAAAAGAAAGAAGACTTGATTACCTTAATTAATCAAACTCACAAAAATTGGAAGATTACTTTATTCACTTCAGGCACAACAGGTACTCCTAAAAAAATAACGCATAATTTCGATTCTATTACTCGTTTTGTTAAAAAATCTGAAAATCATAATAAAGACATATGGGGATTTGCTTACAATCCGACTCATATGGCCGGGGTTCAAGTTTTTTTTCAAGCCTTACTTAACGGGAATACCCTCATTAGACTATTTGGGTTAAATTCAGGAGATATTTACGCTGAAATAGAAAGAAATAATATTACCAATATATCTGCCACACCTACTTTTTACCGTTTATTATTCCCCTGTAATAAAACCTTCAAAAGCGTTAAAAGAATCACTTCGGGAGGTGAGAAATTTGACAAACACTTAACACAGCAAATCCAAACCGTTTTTCCCAATGCAA
>JALTUD010000324.1 GCA_027047735.1 Flavobacteriales bacterium
CTCCATAGCCGTTATAACCATAATAAGAACTTCCATAACAACCCGAACAATTAGGATAAGCAGGATTGTAACCATATCCCCCCGGTTGCCCCCAATTTTGATAATAATAACTTCCCCAACCTATGTTGTTATAATTCCAATAATTGTTATTATACGAAGAACTCAAACCATAACCATAAGGATTGTACATTCCTCCTCCCGTATTCCAAAGAGTAGAACCAAAAGCACCACCTAAACCAATTTTATTGTTTTTCGATGGTTTATTCTTTTTATCATAATAATCTTCAGCATAGACATCTTTATAATTCGGGTCGTAATAATCGTCCTCCCCTTTTTTTACATCTTTCTCATCCAAATTCGCTACAAATACATTTTTTTCATCCGTATAAACATCATCATCATACGCCAAATTCATCGACGAGGAACAAGAATGAAGTAACGGTAATAACCCTAATAATCCGATATAATAATAGTAACTTTTCATAATCTCAAAGTATTAACACAGTAAAAATAAACAAAAGAAGCCGATTCAACTAACAAATGGAAAACAAATTATCAACCATTTGCCTATTTTACACAACTTCAACGTAAAACCACAATAAAAAATTACATACAAATATTAATTTATTAACTTTGCAGTTTTATATTGAAAATTATACAATAATCATACCATAATATGGCAAAAGGATTACCAAAAAGAAGCGAAGATTTTTCGGGATGGTACAACGAATTAGTTAACAAAGCAGACCTTGCTGAACACTCAGATGTTAGAGGTTGCATGGTCATAAAACCCTACGGTTTTGCAATTTGGGAAAATATGAAATCCGTACTTGATGCCAAATTTAAACAAACCGGACATCAAAATGCTTATTTTCCCTTATTTATTCCCAAATCTTACCTTAGCAAAGAAGCAGCTCACGTAGAAGGTTTTGCCAAAGAATGTGCAGTAGTTACCCACTACCGACTAAAAACCGGCGAAGACGGAAAAAGTGTAGTTGTTGACCCGGAAGCTAAACTAGAAGAAGAACTAATCGTTCGCCCCACTTCCGAAACAATTATTTGGAACTCCTATAAAAAATGGATTCAATCCTACAGAGATTTGCCTTTAATGATTAACCAATGGGCTAATGTTGTCCGTTGGGAGATGCGTACTCGTCTCTTTCTCAGAACTGCAGAATTTCTTTGGCAAGAAGGACACACAGCTCACGCAACCGAACAAGAAGCCGTACAAGAAGCAGAAAAAATGCTAGAAGTGTACGCAGACTTTACCGAACAATATATGGCAATGCCCGTCGTAAAAGGTTGGAAAACCGAAAGCGAACGTTTTGCCGGAGCAAACGAGACTTACTGTATCGAAGCTCTAATGCAAGACGGGAAAGCACTTCAAGCAGGGACTTCGCACTTTTTAGGACAAAATTTCGCCAAAGCTTTTGATGTAAAATTCTCCGATGCCAACGGAAAACAAGAATATGTTTGGGCTACTTCGTGGGGGGTTTCCACTCGTCTGATGGGAGCCTTGATTCTTACCCATAGCGATGATTTAGGATTGGTTCTCCCTCCAAAATTAGCTCCAATTCACGTTGCTATTGTACCTATTTATAAAGGAGAAGAACAACTAAATAACATTCGAAAAGTAGCTGTCAAACTACAAAATGAATTGGCACAACACAATATCATCGTTAAATTTGATGACGACCAACAACGCAAACCGGGCTGGAAATTTGCCGAATACGAAATGAAGGGCGTGCCGGTACGTGTAGCCATCGGCCCAAGAGATATGGAAAACGGCACAGCAGAAGTAGCACGTAGAGATACATTACAAAAAGAAAGCTATCCTCAGGAAGGACTTGCCGACAAGATTAAAGCTCTATTAGATGAAATTCAAGAAAACCTATTGAATAAAGCCAAAACTTTCCAAACAGAAAACACCACAAAAGTTGACAACTGGGAAGACTTTAAAAATGTATTGGAAAACAAAGGTGGATTCATCCTCGCACATTGGGATGGCACAGCCGAAACCGAAAACAAAATAAAAGAAGAAACAAAAGCTACGATTAGGTGTATTCCTTACGACAGCATTGAGGAAGAAGGGAAATGTATTTACACCGGAAAACCGTCAAAGCGTAGGGTTCTATTTGCTAAGGCATATTAGTAGGGCGTTCCCCCACTTTTCAAAAACAATATATCGCTCTCGCGAAACATTGTTTTTGAAAAGTGGGGTCAGGCTATCCACTATATCTTTTGGGTTGCATAAAGGCAACAACCCAAAAGGATGCCGTTCCTATCCTTAACGCATTTCAAATAAAGTACAATTAAACAACTAATCGTTTCAAAATATCATTTACTTAAAATGAAAAGATAGACAAGTTTCAACAAACAAAATAGTAGAATAAAATAAACAACAAACCAATGAATAACGAAAAAGTAAGAGTACGATTTGCACCCAGTCCGACAGGTCCATTACATATAGGAGGTGTACGAACCGCATTGTACAACTATTTATTTGCAAAAAAACACAACGGAGATTTTCTACTTAGAATAGAAGACACCGATCAAACAAGATTAGTACCCGGAGCAGAAGAATATATATTGGAATCCTTAAAATGGTGTGGTATTTCACCCAACGAAGGACAAGGAATCGGTGGCGAATACGGACCTTACAAACAATCAGAAAGAAAAGACGCAGGAATTTATAAAGATTACGCCTTTCAATTGGTAAAAGACGGATATGCTTACTACGCTTTTGATACGGCTGATGAATTGAACGAAATGAGAGAACTTGCCAAAAAAGCAAAGATGCCCAATTGGCAATACAATAGCATCACTCGAAGTTCAATGAAAAACTCACTAAGTCTTTCAGCTGACGAAGTGCAAAAAAGGCTAGACAACGGCGACCCTTACACACTTCGCTTAAAAATGCCAAGAAACGAAGAAGTACGCTTTTACGACGAAATCAGAGGGTGGGTTATCGTAAACACCAATAATATGGACGATAAAGTCATCTACAAATCAGATGGTATGCCTACTTATCACTTAGCCAATATTATAGATGACCACTTAATGAAAATCACACACGTGATACGAGGCGAAGAATGGTTGCCTTCTGCCCCACTTCACGTTCTGCTATATCGTTATTTAGGTTGGGAAGATACCATGCCTAAATTTGCTCACTTACCACTTATTCTTAAACCCGATGGTCACGGGAAATTGAGTAAAAGAGATGGAGACCGATTAGGTTTTCCTGTTTTTCCTTTGGAATGGCACGACCCTAAATCAAACGAAATATCATCAGGATATAGAGAAAAAGGATATTTACCCGAAGCCTTTATCAATATGTTGGCATTTTTAGGGTGGAATCCGGGGACATCACAAGAAATTTTCTCTATGGATGAATTAGTTCAAGCTTTCACACTTGAACGTGTTGGTAAAAGTGGTTCAAAATTCGATCCTGAAAAAACAAGATGGTTTAACCAACAGTATTTAAGAGCAAAATCAGGAGAAGAATTAGCCGAACTTTTACAACCTATATTAGAACAAGAAGGAATAACAGCTGACAAAGAATACACAGCAAAAGTGTGTGAATTGATGAAAGAACGAGCTACTTTTATCAAAGACCTGTTAGAAGAAGGTAGATATTTCTTTGAAGATATAAAAGAATACGATGCCAAAACCCTCAAGAAAAAATGGAAAGAAGACACGCCGGAAATTATGGGTGAACTACTATCCCAACTAAAAGAAATTGACGAATTTACTACAGAAAATATCGAACAAAAATTTTCTGCCTTTTTGGAAGAAAAAGGATTTGGCTTCGGTAAAGTCGGTCCCGGTTTTAGATTATTGGTTACGGGGAAAGGTATGGGACCTTCCATGTTTGAGATTTGTGCCGTACTCGGAAAAGATAAGGTGGTTGAAAGAATGGAAAACGGAATCGAAAAGGTAAACAGTTTAAAAGAAGAATTAAAACAAAAGCAGTAAAATGATTTCAGTAAACAACGTTTCGCTACAATACGGAAAAAGAGTATTATTTGACGAAGTAAACATAAAATTTACCGAAGGTAATTGCTACGGAGTTATCGGAGCAAACGGAGCAGGAAAATCAACTTTCCTGAAAATATTAGCCGGAGATATTGACCCAACTTCAGGTTTCGTAAAATTAGAAGAAGGGAAAAGAATGGCGGTTCTTCGTCAAAATCACTTTGAATTTGACGAAGAAACGGTTTTGAATACCGTATTAAGAGGACATTCAAAACTGTGGGAAATTATGCAAGAAAAAGATGCTCTTTATATGAAAGAGGATTTCTCTGAAGAAGATGGAATAAAAGCATCGGAGTTAGAAGCAGAGTTTGCGGAAATGGATGGTTGGAATGCAGAATCGGATGCTGCCAATTTGTTAAGTGGTTTGGGCATAGGAGAAGATATGCACCAACGATTAATGAAAGATTTAAGCGGTAACGAAAAAGTAAGGGTTTTATTAGCTCAAGCACTTTTTGGTAACCCCGATTTATTAATCTTAGATGAGCCGACAAATGACTTGGATATTAACACGATTTCTTGGTTGGAAGATTTTTTATTAGATTTTAAAAATACTGTTATCGTTGTTTCGCACGACAGACACTTTTTAGATACGGTTTGTACACACATCGCTGATATTGATTACGGAAAAATAAAAATTTATACAGGAAATTATACTTTTTGGTATGAGAGTAGTCAATTAGCTTTGAAACAAAGACAAATGGCGAACAAAAAAGCCGAAGACAAAAAGAAAGAATTGCAAGAGTTTATTGCACGTTTTAGTGCAAATGCTGCAAAGTCTAAGCAAGCAAGTAGCCGTAAAAAATTATTGGAGAAAATTAATGTAGATGATATTCAAGCGTCAACAAGAAGATATCCGGCTATTATATTTGACCAAGAAAGAGAAGCAGGAAATCAAATATTACATGCCAATAATTTAAGTAAAAAACACGAAGGAGAATATTTATTTAAAGATTTTAGCATCAATGTAACCAAAGGCGACAAAATAGCTTTCATTAGTGATAATGGAATGGCTACTACCGCTTTATTTGAAATATTAGCCGGAGAAGCAGAACCCGATTCTGGTGATTTTCACTTCGGGCAAACTATTACTACCGCTTATTTACCTAATGAAAATGATAAATATTTTCAAAGTGATTATTCTTTGATAGATTGGTTACGTCAGTTCTCGGAAGAAAAAGATGAAGTGTATATTCGAGGATTTTTGGGTAAAATGTTGTTTTCCGGTGAAGAAAGTATGAAACAATGTAACGTATTGTCGGGAGGAGAAAAAGTGCGTTGTATGATTTCACGAATGATGTTACGAAAAGCCAATTTATTGATTTTAGACGAACCAACCAACCACTTGGATTTGGAATCTATAACGGCTTTTAATAATGCTTTGATAAAATTCCCGGGAACAGTATTATTCACTTCTCATGACCACGAATTTACTCAAACGGTAGCCAACAGAGTTGTTGAATTAACACCAAACGGTTGTATCGACAAGGCTTGTACTTATGATGAGTTTTTAAGTGACCCGAAAGTAAAAGCTCAAAAAGAAGAGTTGATGTCGGTTAAGTAAAGTTTTGTGTTTGGAATACTGATTTCTTTCAACTGTTTCGCGTTAGGGACTTATCCCTAACGCAGTTAATCTAAGTGCAATAAAATGTTTTTAGTATCCTTATACTTCTTCATATTTTATTTCCATAACTAGTGCTATGCAAAGAAAATATTCATCGTCTAAAAATACTAAATTCCATTTTCTTTGTACTTACTCCGCGTTAGGGATTGGTATCCCTAACACGAGCAAAATAGACGATATAAAGCGTTTTTTGATTCCTTATCCGTCTTCATAAAAATTTTCCATAGCTGGGGCTATGCAAAATTTT
>JALTUD010000325.1 GCA_027047735.1 Flavobacteriales bacterium
TATCGGGTTATCAGGAGTTACCTTATCAAGGAGAGTAGGAGAAAGGTAGTTTTCCTCTGCATCTCTATGATTGCCAAACAGAACTTTTGCACCGTTTTCTATTGCTTTATCCAATAATGATGTTAATCGTTTATAATGATGTTGATTAACTATTCTGGTTAAGCTCTTGTTATTTTTTATTTCTTTAGGGTAGTTTCCGTACATTTCAACAAACTCGAACTTAAATTCTCGAATAAATTGTTCTTTTATTTTCTTGTCGATTAAAATGTAATTGGGGGAAACACAAGATTGTCCGTTATTAAAGAATTTTCCCCACGCTAGTTTTTTAGCTGTATCCGTAATGGCAGCCTTCTCGGTAATGATTGCAGGATTTCTTCCCCCGAGTTCTAAGGTGATGGAAGTTAAATGGGAGGCAGCCTTTCGCATAACCACTTTACCTACTTGAGGGCTACCCGTAAAAAATATATGATTCCAGGGTAACTCTAATAATTGTTGAGTTTCGTTTACTCCACCGGTAACAACAGAAGCCAGTTCGGGAGAGAAAACCTCTTTAAAAAGTCTTTGCAATAATTGCTCGGTATGAGGAGTCATTTCCGATGGTTTCAGCACAACTGTATTTCCGGCAGCTAAGGCTGAAACAACAGGCCCGACAGCAAGCATAAACGGAAAGTTCCATGGGGCAATAACAAGACAAATACCTTTTGCTTCTTTAACTATTTTAGCCTTCGTACCCAATAAAGAAAGAGGTGTTTCCACCTTAGTCGGGGTTACCCAATCTCTAAGAGATTTCAAAGCATGATTGATTTCACTTATAACGGGTTTTATTTCAGAAATTAAAACTTCTTCAGGAACTTTTTTAAAGTCGCTATAAAGTGCATCTTGGATAGAGCTTTGATTTTGTTTAATCCATTTTTTGAGCTTTATAAGCCGTTCTTTTCGGGCGAACACTCGCTCTGTTTTCAACGTGGATTGAAAATACTCTTGCTGTGTTTTGAATATGTTTTGGTAGTCTTGTTCCATTTTAATGTTCTAATATTAGTACATCATACCCACAACGACAGCGGTTAACAAACAAGCGACCGTTCCGCCTACCAAAGCCCTCATTCCCAATTGAGATAACAAACCTTTCTTGCTTGGTATCAAAGCACCTATACCTCCTATTTGAATACCGATAGAAGCAAAATTTGCAAAACCGCAAAGCATATAAGTACTCATAATTATAGATTTCTCTGATAGTACGCCTTCGTTTTTCATTTCGCCAAGACGAATATACCCGACAAATTCATTGACTACGGTTTTAATACCTAAGAGTTCACCGACATAGATAGAGTCTTTCCAATCAACTCCCATAATCCAAACGATTGGTCTGCCTATGTAGCCCAATATTAATTCAAAAGAAAGAGATTCAAATTTTGTGTTAGAGGCAATCCATTCATTGATGCCACCAAATCCTCCAATCCAACCTAATATTCCGTTTCCTAATGCCATAAGAGCGATAAAAACCAAAAGCATAGCACCTACATTGACAGCTAATTTAAGTCCGTCTGTTGTTCCGTTGGAAATTGCTTCCAGTACATTAGAACCAATCTTATCTTTAGAAATGCTTAAATCTTCATTTATTTTTTCTGTTTCAGGAACTAATATTTTAGCAGCTACAACTGC
>JALTUD010000326.1 GCA_027047735.1 Flavobacteriales bacterium
AAAAATTCTTTGCATAGCCGAGCTATGGAAATAATTTTTGAAGAAATATAAAGGAAATAAAAGCACTTTATAGTGCTCATTATACTTGGGTTAGGGATACCAATCCCTAACGCAGGTAATTTTGGAAATAGAGTTCTAATTTTCTTGGACAATAAATTTCTACAAACTTGTTAAAAACAAACAATCAACCAATTTGGTAAATATTGAATTAAACCGTAAAATTGCAAGGTATTTAATACCCAAGCATCATGACAATAGAAGAACGCATCCGGGAGACCATCAGAAACATACCTGATTTCCCCAAAGAAGGCATACAATTTAAAGATATAACCCCTATATTACAAAACCCGTCTTTATCTCAAGACATTGTAGATGAATTTGTAAACCGTCTTGACGGAAAAGTAGATGCTATTGCAGGAATTGAAAGCAGAGGCTTTCTCTTTGGATTCCCCTTAGCGATGCAATTGGGCGTACCTTTTATATTGATTCGTAAAAAAGGAAAACTACCCTACGAAACAATCAGCCATACATACGATTTAGAATATGGAACAGCAGAGATAGAGATGCACACCGACAGTGTAAACGAAGGAATGCGTATTCATATTCACGATGATTTATTGGCAACAGGAGGAACAGCAATTGCTGCTTCGGAACTGATAAAAAAACAAGGCGGAGAAATTGCAGGATACTCTTTCTTAGTCGAACTTGAATTTTTAAATGGTGCGAACAAATTAAAACCTTATTCACATCACATAGAAAGCTTGGTTAAGTATTAACCTCGAAATATAGAATTAAACTTTTATAAACTACACACAAACATTATGAATTTTGATCTTTCAGAAAATGAAAAAATGATTCAGCAAATGGTAAGAGATTTTGCTGAAAAAGAAATACGTCCCAACATTATGAAATGGGATGAAACACAAGAATTTCCAATAGACCTTTTCAAAAAAGCAGGAAAGCTCGGATTAATGGGCGTACTTGTCCCTGAAGAATACAACGGTGCAGGAATGGGCTATAATGAATATATTATGGTCATCCGTGAAATTGCCAAAGTTTGTGGGTCAATTGGTTTATCTATAGCCGCACACAACTCGCTTTGTACCAATCACATCTTAAAATTCGGAAACGAAGAACAAAAGAAAAAATGGTTACCTAAACTTGCAACAGGCGAATGGATAGGCGCTTGGGGACTAACCGAACCCAACACAGGTTCTGACGCAGGAAGAATGCAATGTACAGCCAAACAAGACGGTGATTATTGGGTGCTCAACGGAACCAAAACATTCATCACTCACGGGAAATCGGGAAACTGCATCGTTGCAATTGTAAGAACCGGAGAACTTTTAGATTCTCACGGTATGACTGCTTTTGTTGTTGAAAGAGGAACAGAAGGATTTATGGCCGGTAAAAAAGAAGATAAACTCGGAATGAGGGCTTCGGAAACGGCTGAGGTTATCTTTGATAACTGTCGCGTACATAAAGACAATATCTTAGGAGAAATCGGAGATGGATTCATACAAGCTATGAAAGTGTTGGACGGCGGTAGAATTTCTATCGGTTCATTAGGTTTGGGTATTGCCGAAGGAGCTTTACAAGCTGCTATTAATTATTCAAAAGAAAGACATCAGTTCGGTAAACCTATATCTTCGTTTCAAGGCATATCTTTCAAATTAGCAGATATGGCAACTGAAATAGAAGGTGCAAAACTTCTACTCTACCAAGCTGCCGATAAATTAATGAAAGGCGAAAAAGTAAATAAACTTTCGGCAATGGCTAAATACAAAGCTTCGGAAGTTGGCGTTATGGTATCAACGGAAGCCGTTCAAATTTTTGGAGGCTATGGATACATTAAGGAGTTTCCTGTGGAGAAATTTTATAGAGATTCTAAACTTTGTACAATTGGAGAAGGAACATCAGAAATTCAAAAACTGGTTATCTCCAGAGAATTATTACGTTGATACAATCACAATGAAAGAAATAAATTGGAAAACAGCTAAAGAATACGAAGACATCACTTACAAAAAGTGTAACGGTGTGGCTCGTATTGCTTTTAATCGTCCGGAAGTTAGAAATGCTTTTCGCCCGAAAACAACAAGCGAATTATATGATGCCTTTTATGATGCACAAGAAGATACAAGCATCGGCGTTGTGCTACTTTCCGGAGAAGGTCCTTCACCCAAAGATGGTGTTTGGGCATTTTGTAGCGGAGGCGATCAAAAAGCAAGAGGTCATAAAGGATATGTGGGAGAAGACGGAATGCACCGTCTCAATATTTTAGAAGTCCAACGTTTAATACGTTTTATGCCCAAAGTTGTCATTGCAGTAGTGCCCGGTTGGGCAGTTGGCGGCGGTCATAGCTTACATGTTGTTTGCGATATGACCTTAGCAAGTAAAGAACACGCAATCTTTAAACAAACAGATGCTGATGTTACTAGTTTTGACGGCGGTTACGGTTCAGCATATTTAGCCAAAATGGTGGGGCAAAAAAAAGCCCGTGAAATATTTTTCCTCGGTAGAAATTATTCAGCACAAGAAGCCTATGAAATGGGAATGGTCAATGCCGTTATTCCACACGAAGAATTGGAAAATACAGCTTATCAATGGGCACAAGAAGTGCTTGAAAAATCACCAATTTCGATAAAAATGTTAAAGTTCGCCATGAACTTAACCGACGACGGAATGGTGGGACAGCAAGTCTTTGCAGGAGAAGCAACACGATTGGCTTATATGACCGACGAAGCCAAAGAAGGAAGGAATGCTTTTTTGGAAAAGAGAAAACCTAATTTCGGAAAAAACAATTGGATACCTTAGTCGATGAAAGTCTTAATCACAGGAGGTTCAGGACTTATCGGGAGTAAAATAACCTCTATACTTTTGGATAAAGGTGTAGAGGTTGTTCATTTAACAAGGATGCCCAATTCCAAATTTGGTATTAAAACTTATTATTGGGATTGGCGAAATAATGAAATCGATGAAAATTGCCTTAACGGAGTAACTGATATTATACACCTTGCAGGTACACCTATTGCTGAAAAACCTTGGACAATGAAACGCAAACATCAAATTGTTCAAAGTCGTGTTTTTTCTGCTCGTCTTTTGCTCCAAAAAATTAAAGAGAAAGGAATACAACTCAACAGCTATTCTTCTGCTTCGGGAATTGGTTATTACGGAGCGAGAACAGTTTCTCGGACTTTTAAAGAAGAGGACAAATCTTTTGATGACTTTATAGCAAAATGTTGTGTTTATTGGGAAAAAAGTGCTTGGGAATTTTCTGCTATTGCCAATAGAGTTTCAATTCTGAGAACCGGGATTGTTATCGATAAAGAAAAGGGAGCTTTTCCTAAAATGAGTAAATTTATTCGTAAGGGACTAGGCTCTCCCATTGGAAGCGGACTTCAGGCTTGTCCGTGGATTTATATCGATGATATTGCTCGTCTTTATGTCGAAATAGTCTTTAATCAACAATATTCGGGGATTTATAATGCTGTTGCTCCCGAAAAAATTAACAACGAAGAATTTACTAAAATTACCGCTGATTTTTTTAATAAAAAAATCTTTTTGCCAAACGTACCTTCTTTTGTTCTGAAAGGAATTTATGGTGAAATGGCTTCGCTTATCTTGGAGGGTAGCCCGATTGCTTGTGATAAATTGATGGATAAGGGGTTTACTTTTAAAGCTAGTCATCTGAAAGAAGCTTTTTCTCTTTTTTGAGAGAGGTTTTTGTTGGCTTGAAAGGAACTCAAATTTACTTTCTGTGCACTCTTTCCACTCGCGTTAGGGATAGAACGGCATGTTTGAACTCCTTTTGTGTTGTTGCACTTATGCAACACAAAAGAGTGAGTAGTGATAGCCCGACCTTTCACGAGTAAAAAACAGGTAGTGCAACGACTGTTTTTTATTCGTGAAAGGGAACGCCCAAATTACACCATTTAAACATTGAAATGGTATTATTCTTCTACCAACGTATATTTAAAATACCGCATACCGTTTCTTTCAGGTAATGTTACCGTATGCAAAACGCCTTCTCGTTTCAGGCTTAATTCGATTGTTGTTTCCTTAAAGTACTTTAACCATTCGGAAAGATTATTATCCAGCGGAGAGTTGTTTATCGCGTATATTTTATCTTTTCTGACGATTCCTCCGAAATAAGCCGCTGAATTTTCGAGTACATCTTGCACTATCATCGCTCCGTGTTTGTTGGTGAGTTTTAACCCGTAATTTTCGGCTTCATTATCCGAATTTGAAATCTCTAACTTTAACTTTCTATAACGCAACGCCTCTTTGATATACGGAGCAAACTTATTCGTTCCATAGACTAAATCTTTAAATATATCGTCAAAAGTAACACCGCTTACTTTTTCTAAAATCGATTTGTATTGCTCTTCGGAATATCCTTTTTCCAAATTGGTTGCAGTATACAACATCCGCATCGCATCGTGCAGTGTTTTTTCTCCGTTGGTTGCCTTCCTGATTCGCATATCACAAACCATTGCAATTAGTGCTCCCTCAACATAAATAGATGTTTTTCGTGAAGGAATTCCTTGCACGTATCCATCCAACCACGTATCAAACGAAGATTCGGCAACGGAATAATGGTTTCTTCCGCCGTTGTGAAAATGACGTGTGAGATAGGCTTCTACTTCTTTATAATATTGCTTTTTGTCAAATACACTACTTTCAAAAAGTACCAAATCTCCCATATAAGTAGTTACTCCTTCGGTTACATACCCCGAACGCGTGTAGTTTTCTTTTTTATAATCATAAGGAAATAGACCATTAGGTCGAATTGCCTTCACGTTCCACGTATGATATAATTCATGAGAACTTACGCCTAATAACTCCGTGTAATAATCTTCAAACACAGCATAGCTTGGACCTAATGAAATAACCGTACTTTTCTGGTGTTCTACTCCATGGTAATACTTATAAGGTGTGATTTGAAACATAAAATGAAACTCATCTACCGGAAAACTCCCGAACCGTTCCATTTGAAATTCGGTAAAAGCCCTAAAATCACGCAATAACCTTTCCCAGTCCGGACGTACTTCTCCTTGGAACCAGATATGAAAATCAACTCCTCCCACGTTATATTGATTGTGCTGCAAACTCAACGACGCGATTATCGGTGAATCCGCCAATTCGTGAAAATCCTTAGCCTTAAAGCTGTATTTTTCATCCAATTGCTTTAAGGAAGTAGCCACTTCAAAACCATCGGTATAGTTTACTTTCACCGTACATTCCTCCTCTATTCTACCGGGAATATAAATACAACAATTCACGGGATTGATGTACATTTGATTGTCATCTAAAAAGGTAGAACCGGCATTTAATTCATCAGCATAATACAAATAACTGACAAAAATTTTATCAGCATCTGCACAATCCACTTTCCAACTGTCCACCGTAACTTTTTTGCAAGTTAATGACTTCCCCTCGGTATCTTTTACTTCAAAATCCCGCACATTTTTAGCGAAATTCCCCAATTCATAGCGTCCCGGTCTCCACGAAGGCAACTGCAATGTTAAATTATCCTCTCCTAAAGTTGTTATTTCAACATCAATCTTTATAAAATGATGATGCGGTTGTACGTGCGAAAATATATAGTTCATAAGTTACGGTTATAGCGTGCAAATTTAAACTTTTTTTCTTTGGGCGTTCCCCTAATCTACAAAAACAACATACCGCTAACGCTAAACGTTGTTTTTGCAGATTAGGGTCGGGCTATCACTACTCACTCTTTTTGCCCTCAAAAGGAGGAGGGCAAAAAGGAGTTCAAACACGCCGTTCTATCCCTAACGCGGGGCATGTGAGTGCAAAGAAAACGGAGTTTAGTTTTCTTAGACGATGAAAAATTCTTTTGCATAGCACCGGCTATGGAAAATAATTTTGA
>JALTUD010000327.1 GCA_027047735.1 Flavobacteriales bacterium
CACCTGCCCCGCGTTAGGGATAGAACGGCGTGTTTGAACTCCTTTTGTGTTGTTGCACTTATGCAACACAAAAGAGTGAGTAGTGATAGCCCGACCCTTATCAGCAAAAACAACGTTTCGCGAAAGCGATATGTTGTTTTTGCAGATGAGGGGAACGCCCTAAACGACTACATTGATAATTCGCTTGGGAACGATAATGATTTTCTTGGGTTCTTTTCCGGCTAAATATCCGCCTGTTTTTTCGTGTGCAAACAAGGCTTTTTCGATTTCTTCTTTGCTTAAATCTACGGGTAAATCCATTTTGAAGCGCATCTTGCCGTTGAAGGATACGGGGTAAGAGAAATTACTTTCTTTCAGGTACTCTTCGTTGTGTTTTTTCCACTCGGCATCGGTTACGCTTGTCGTGTGCCCTAATCTTTCCCAAAGTTCTTCTGTTATGTGTGGTGCAAAAGGCGAAAGCAAAACAACTAAATCTTCCAATATTTCTTTGTTCTTACACTTTTGTGCCGACAATTCGTTTACGGCAATCATCAGGGTGCTGACAACGGTGTTAAAAGAGTAACGTTCTAAATCTTCGGTTACCTAAAAATAATTTATTTGGGTTTATGATTTTCGTATCTTATTTTAGGTGATATAAATTACTAAAATGTCTGTCCAAACGTAAAGAAAAATTGGTTATCTTCTTTTGACAAAGCATAATCAAATCTTAAAATTGTACTTGAATTCCATGCAATTCTCAAACCTAAACCTTCAGAATAGCGGATTCTATTACGCTTAAAAGCAACCATAATATTTTTATAAACGCTTCCTGCATCAAAAAATGGAACTGCACTAAAAACCAAGTGTTGTTGTAATACTGTAAAATGGGCAAATCTTGTTCTTAACTCTGTGTTAAAAAAATACATACCTCTATCTAAAAATCTACTTTGTTTAAATCCTCTTAAAGTATGTGCACCTCCTAAACCTTCAATACTTCCCTCAGAACTCCATTCATCTTGATATTCAAAAAAGGGAGCACCACCAAAAGTATAACCAATACCAAATCGTGATGCAAAAATCATTTTTTTTAACTTATTTGGAAAGATTTTTTTATACCATTTAACTTGACCAAATAATTTATTCATATTAAAATTTGACCCAATAATTTGATTTGAAAATTCATTAGTAACTTCTGCAAAAACACCTCTATTAGGGGCTGGTTCAAAATCCCTTGTATCATATACAAGACCAAGCTGCAAGAACGTAATAGTTGACTTACCAACACCCAAAAGGTTATTTGTATTTTTATCATTTTGTAAACGTGACAAAGAATCAATAGCTGTAGTAATATTTAATCCAGCTAATTCACCGCCGATTAAAACTCTTATTTTGCTATCGAAAATAGAATATTCACCACTTATATTTGCAATATACTCCTGTTTTGTGTATGTATTGAATGTTGTTAGATTGCCTGTTAAACTATTTTCATAATCACTATAACTTGAACCTGAAAATTGAGGTTGGGGTACATTATCTCGTTGAGAAATAGCCTTAAGATTATTTAAGGTTTCGTCTGTAATTCCAAAATAAAGTAAATTAGGATTAATTTCATAAGCTAATTCTCCTCTGATTCTCCATTTCGATTTAAAAATATATGGTTTATCAAGAGAAACAA
>JALTUD010000328.1 GCA_027047735.1 Flavobacteriales bacterium
GAAGAAGTGAATGATACTTTATGGGTGGGAACTTCTTCCGGCGTTTTTGTGTTGAACGATTCTGTTTTTGTTCCGTTTGAAAAAAATGTCTTACTAAAAAGTAAAATTGTTTATTCCTTGAAAGAAGTCAAGCATCAAGGTGTATTGATGGGGACGGCAAACGGATTGTATTTTTACACTAACGATTCTTTATTAAGGATACCTCTACACGAATCTTTTAGTGCCAATAATATTAATTTCATAGGTAAAGAAAATGATTCTATTTATTGGGTAGGTAGTAATTTTGGAGTGTTTGAATTAAATCTAAACCGTTTTTTGCGGAAAGAAAAAAACTACAAGCATCATTTAACAACCAATGAGGGATTACCCGGTATAGAAACCAATTTAAATGCTTTTTACAAGGATAAAGCTAACCGGATTTGGATGGGAACGAGTAAAGGTATAGTGCGATTTACGCGAAAGCATAGCGAGTACACTCCCGTTTTACCGGTTGTAAAAATAGAAGATGTTCGTTTGTTTTTGAAGGAAACCGATTGGTCAAAATATTGCGATTCCGTAGATAGATATTCCGGATTGCCGGTCAACCTTGAGCTGGGATATAAGAAAAATTATCTGACGTTTTACTATAAAGCAATATCCATTTCGGGGAGTTCTGATATTAAATACAGTGTGATGCTCAAAGGAGTAGATGAAAATTGGTCGAGTTCTTCTTCTCAAACTTATATTACCTATACCAATTTGCCTTATGGCGAATATACCTTTATGGTAAGAGCCTCCATTCGAGAAAATAAATGGTCATCACCCGCTGCTTTTTCATTTGTGATAAATAAGCCGTATTATCTTACTACTTGGTTTCTATCCCTTATGGTTTTATTTTTAATTGCAGTGATTTATATCATTTGGAAATGGCGTTCCAAAGTTGTCAAACGAAAAGAGTTAACACAAAAATTATTTTACAAAAACAAGCTGTTGGCACTCGAACAGCAATCCTTAAATGCAAGTATGAACAGGCACTTTATATTTAATTCCTTAAATTCCATACAATTTTATATCAATTCAAACGACCGTCTGTCAGCCAATAAATACCTGACCAATTTTGCAAAACTAATTCGTAAGAATTTGGACACCTCCATCAACGGAAACAATCTTGTTTCATTATCCGATGAGTTGGAGCGACTGGAGTTGTATCTCTCTTTGGAAAATATGCGTTTTCAAAATAAATTTGAATACCAAATAACAGTCGAAAAAGGAATCGACCCGGACGAGTTGGACGTTCCACCTATGTTTTTACAACCTTTCGTAGAAAATAGTATTTGGCATGGGATTTTACCGAAAAAAGAAAAAGGTAAAATAGACATAACCATAAAAAAAGAAGAAGGAAAATATGTGTTCATACTCACCGACAACGGTTTAGGAATAGAAGAAAGCCTGTCCAATAAAACAGAGTCCACTCACTCATCAAAAGGAATGTTGATAACCACGGGTCGATTGGAAATATTAAAAAAGACCAACAATCAAGACTTTATCATAAAGGGACCTTATCAATTAGAAAAAGACGGAAAAGTATTAGGTACGGAAGTGCGAATTTATTTTACACCGGATAAAGATTAGTCTATTTTGGGCGTTCCCTTTCACGAATAAAAAACATACCGTT
>JALTUD010000329.1 GCA_027047735.1 Flavobacteriales bacterium
CCTGAGCAAGGATATTACCGGTATGGACAAAGAGGCCAAAGCTATGGGATTGTCGGATTTTGAGTATGCTTTTTACACGGCAGTGGCCGACAACCAAAGTGCCCGAGAGCTTATGCAAAAAGACAAGCTTCGTGAACTGGCCGTTATTTTAACGCAGAGGGTAAAGGCAAACACCTCTATCGACTGGACCATCAGGGAGAACGTCCGGGCTAAATTAAAGGTAGTGGTAAAGCGTACCTTACGGCAATACGGCTACCCGCCAGACATGCAAAAACTGGCTACCGACCTTGTACTGAAACAGGCAGAGCGGATTGCGGATGAGTTGGTGAGTGAATAAATTTGAGTATTTTTGAACAAACTAATCTAAATGAGATTTGAAAATCAAGCCGAATTAGGAAGTGGTATTTATACATTACCAGATTTAGCAAATATTTTGGGGTTGAAGTACTATAAAGTACGAAGGGTACTTGATGAATATTGGAATAAAAGATTAACAACCAATTTTAATAAAAAGTATTCTTGGAATATTGGCAATAGTAAAGCGGTAAGTTTTCATACACTTATTGAGTTTTACATCTTTTACCAACTAAAAGAAGCTGGTGTTCCAACTCAGGCAATTTTAATTGCTCATAAAGAGCTTTCCAAACAGTATAAAATGCCGTTTCCTTTTGCAAACTCTGAAATATTGGATAAAATGAATTACAGCGGTAAACGGATAGTATTTGTCTTACCAAATGATGATATTGTAGATTTGGATTCCACCAAACAATTGAACCTTAGCTTTATTAGAAATTTTATGCGAAAATTAGATTTTGGCGAAAATAATTTAGCAGAAAGGTTTTATCCAATGGGCAAAAACAACTCAATTGTAGTTGATCCAAAACATCAATTTGGTCAGCCAACAATAAAGGGAACGAACCTTTTCCCAAGAACAATATTTAATCTTTATCAAAAAAAGGAATCAAAAAAATTCATTGCATTATCATACGACATTACATTAAAAAAGGTAAACGATGCCATTGAATATTGTAAAATACATACAGCCTGATGACAAAAATTTATATTGATGAAAATTTTGCTCCTCAGTTAGCTCAAGGATTAAATGTTTTCCAAGAACATTTAAATCGAAAAGAAAGTTTAAAGATTCGTGTACTTTCTATCAAAGAAGAGTTCGGCCAAGGTGCATTAGACGAAAAATGGATTCCTGTTCTTGGGAAGGAGGAGGCTATTGTAATTACTCAGGATTTAAAAATTCAAACAACAAAGCACCAATATGAATTGTATAAAAAATATGGTCTTGGTGTTTTCTTTTTTAAACCACCTTCAAAAGGTTTTACTTTTTGGGAAATGGTGGAGCATGTAATAAATCGCTGGCCTGAAATAAAAGAAAAAACTAAAAATCGCAGACCTTTTGCATTTCGATATAAAAACAAAGGGAAGATAGAAAATCTTAGTTAAAACTTTCACTTCGCCACTTTCAAATGACTTCCGCTGTTCAGCCAGATTTCACGCATACGCTCTGCGTGTTCCTGCGGGGTAACTTTAATGTATTTCAAAAAGGCGGTTTCAGTCCGGTGGCCGGTAATGGCCATAATGGTAATAGACGGGATACCCATTTTGTACATATTAGTAGCAAAGGAACGA
>JALTUD010000330.1 GCA_027047735.1 Flavobacteriales bacterium
GTGCTATGCAAAGATTTTTTTCATCGTCTAAAGAAACTAAAACTCATTTTCTTATCACTCTTTTTACACACGTTAGGGATAGAACGGCGTGTTTGAACTCCTTTTGTGTTGTTGCACTTATGCAACACAAAAGAGTGAGTAGTGATAGCCCGACCCTGATTTTCAAAACAAACGTTCCGCCAAAGCGGTATGTTTGTTTTGAAAATTGGGGGAACGTCCAAAACATAAATAATTTACCGGACAATTGAACTATTTCAAATTATTTCAAGGAATTTAACTACTTTAGTACCTCAAATCAGATACAATGAATTACACAAACGATATTTTTGAAACTTCGGACGGTATAAAGCTTACAACTTACTCGTGGGATTGCGAAGCACCTAAAGGAATTGTACATATTGTTCACGGTATGAGCGAACATGCTGGTCGCTACGATGAGTTTGCTTCGTTCTTAAATCAGTATGGATATTTGGTTTTTTCGAGCGACTTGAGAGGACACGGAAAAACGGCGGGAACTATTGATAAAGTTGGGATTCTTGCTATGGAAAACGGTTGGAAAAAGGTGGTGAACGACGTCATTGATTTAAGCAAAATGCTAAAGAAAAAACACCCGGATTTGCCGATTATTCTTCTCGGGCACAGCATGGGTTCGTTTATTGCCAGAAATGTCGCCATACTTAATCCTGCGGAGATTGATGCTTATATTTTCTCGGCAACGGCAGGGCATCCGGGGGCCTTGGGCTTTGTGGGGGAAAAACTTTCTAAATTTAACCTCAAAATGATGGGGAAAAAGAACCGTAGTGGATTTTTAAGCAATTTGGCTTTCGGACAGAATAACAAACGTATAGAGAATCCGCGTACCGAAAAGGACTGGCTGACAAGGGACGAACAAATCGTGGACGAATACATCAATGACCCTTTTTGTATGCAAACGTTTACGGCTCAATTTTATAACGACTTGCTCAACGGGCTTTTGTTTGTCAACGAAACCTACCAAATCCGAAAAATGGATAAAAACAAACCGGTTTTACTCTTTGCAGGCGATATGGACCCGGTAGGAGATTACGGCAAAGGACCAAAAGAGGTGTATGAAAAATTTATTAAGGCAGGCATAATAGACGTTACCCTAAAACTTTACGAGGGCGGACGACACGAAATGTTGAATGAAATTAACCGCGAGGAAGTCTATCAAATGATTTTAGATTGGTTAGATGAGCATTTTGCTAAAAATAAGGAGATTTAGGGCGTTCCCCTCCTTTTCAAAACAAACATACCGCTTAGGCGGAACGTTTGTTTTGAAAAGGAGGGGCGGGCTATCCGTTATATCTTTTGTGTTGCATATACGCAACAACACAAAAGGATGCCACTTCTATCCCTAACGCGAGTGAAATTGGCGGATAGAAAGTGAATTTTTGGTTTCTTAGACGATGAATAAAAATTTTGCATAGCACCAGCTATGGAAAATTTTTATAAAGAAGGATAAGGAATCAAAAAACGCTTTATATTGTCAATTTTGCCCGTGTTAGGGATACCAATCCCTAACGCAGTTGAGATAAGTGCAAAGAAAATGGAGTTTGCAGTTCTCAAACGATGAAATAAAAAAACAACAAATGATTGCAGAAAATTTATCAAAAATAAAAAA
>JALTUD010000331.1 GCA_027047735.1 Flavobacteriales bacterium
AAAAAACAACTGCAAGGGGCTTTTGAATTTGTAGTGATTTTATTTCATTAAACCAATTAATAATCGGTTCAAAATAGGTAGAAACATTTTCAGGTCTGCACTCTCCTTTAAAATAAATAGTATTTGTTTCCGCATCTAAGACAACTTCGGGTGTATATTCCGTCGCTTCCAATGATAGTTTGTTCATGCTGTTTGCTTTTCTTCGTATTTGGGTATATGTATAGTCAATTCAAAAAAAGATGTATTATCATCAGCTTTAAAAATATTAAAGGACAAATTTTTATTGGCTTTTATAGCCATATCAATTAATCCTATACCGGCTCCTCCTTTCCCTGAAATAGAGCCGTTTCTTAATTGTTCTCTGTATGCATCCTTTAACTGTTCTATATTCTTTTCAGAGACATCTTCAATTTCATTTTTTAGTTTATCTACTTCCTCATTCAAAATTAAATTTCCGGTTCGAATAGTAAAACCATCATCAGTTCTATACAATATAAAAACACCATCAGCTGTTTTTTTATCATGTTCCTTTTCTATTCCATGACGTAAAATATTTTCCAAAGCTTCTACCAGAACAGAATACACTTTTTTATAAGTACGTTTAGATACATTTCTTATCTGAAAATCTCTACGTGCATAGTTCAATAAATTATTAATGGACTCAAATGTAAATTCACCATGATACGTTACCATAGCTTTGTGTTGCTTCATCGTTTCGTACATCTGATACGTCATATTTTCAGTCATAAAAATTAGATAAAGAAGTTGTTTAAGCCAACTTCAAGTTAAAACGTGAGGCAGTTACTACTATCATCAGTGTATGTTCTAAATGATATTTAGGATAAAGATAAATTATTTTATTTAAGTTTCAAAATTCAAATGACATTATTGAGCATTACTTATAAAACTTTACAAAATAAAAAAGGCTTCGAAAAATATCGAAGCCTTTTATTTTGATAGATAATCTTACTAGTATTTAATAAACTTCGTAACGTCAGAAGCTTCATTCGTTTCTACTGTAACAATATATGTACCTGAAGGTAAATCTTGCACATCAAAAGGTATTACATGTTTTCCTTTTGCTAGATTAACTCTACTTAATTGATTAACAACTTTACCTTGTAAGTCATACATACGAATCGTTACATTAGAACTTCTATTAATTTCAAATCCTAATTTACCTTCTGTACTTAGTGGATTTGGATAAACAACTAAGTTTGACAATTCAGGGGTTTTTTCAACTGCATCAACGACTTCGTCTGTTGACAAAACAGCATCACTTCTCCAAATACCTCTACCATGAGTCCCTAAATAAACGGCATAAGGATTTGAAACTCCCTCATCTCTTGAACGCCATTGTTGACGCACTTCAAATACAGGAACTAGTCCAATTTCATTATTTATTGGTGTCCAATGAGTTGACGCTCCATTAATATTTTCCGTAGCAAAAGCTCCGTACTCTGTTCCGACGATAACCGTTTCATTGGTCGAAGCATTAGCAATAAATTCAGCTGCATAAACCGGAATATTCGGTAATCCATTCGTTCCATTACCATCAATTACTGTCCATGTAGGGTTAGCTGATGTAGCATTCGTTGAATAAAACACATTACTATTTGAAGTCCCGGCACGCGTAA
>JALTUD010000332.1 GCA_027047735.1 Flavobacteriales bacterium
TAACAGTATCGGGTAGCTTAGACCCAACTATTACTTCGACCGGACCTTATTGTCCAACCGGAGGAATTATTAATCTTACTGCGACAGATGAAGGTGTGTGGAGTGGTCCGGGTATTGTCAATACTGCAACCGGTGAATTTGACCCAAGTTTATTGAGTCCGGGTACTTATACAGTCCAAAATACAATTGGAGGTAACTGTGGTGGAACGGATACACAAGATATAACCATAACGTTAAATGCCTGTGATCACGATGGCGACGGTGTTTTAGATGGAGATGATCCGGATGATGATAATGATGGTATTTTGGATGTGGATGAGGATGTTAATGGAGATGGTGATTTTACCAATGACGATACAGATGGTGACGGAGTACCTGATTATTGGGATTTAGATTCGGACAACGATGGTATTGTTGATGTAATTGAAGCAGGAGGAAGTGATCCTGACGGCGATGGTGTCATTGGTTCCGGGCCAATTACCGATGCAGATAACGATGGTTTGGATGATAGTGTAGATACCGACCAAGGTGGAACCCCTCTTCCTAACCCTGATTCGGATGGTGACGGTATTAATGATGTCTTAGATTTAGATGCTGACAATGACGGTATTGTTGATAATATTGAAGCTCAAACAACTTCGGGATATATACCTCCAACAGGATTGGATTCGGATAATGACGGTATTGATGACGCTTATGATATAGACAATAATGGTTCCCCTATTACTCCTATAAATTCGGATTGGGCTGATGAGGCTGATTATTTAGATAATGATACTGACAACGATGGAGATAGTGATTTATTGGAAGGTTGGGATACGGATAACGATGGTGTTGCAGATACGACACCTTCCGGAAACGATTCGGATAATGACGGTATTGATGACGCTTTCGATTCGGATGGTACAGGAACAGTAAATAATGGTGGACCTACGAATGGAGGAAATACCCCTAATACGTTCCCTAACCTTGATGATAGTTCAACTCCTGAATTAGACTGGAGAGAAGGTCAAGATCATGATGGAGATGGGGTTATGGATATCGATGATCCGGATGATGATAACGATGGAATCTTAGATGTAGATGAAGATGCAAATGGTGATGGAATCTTCGGAAATGATGATACTGATGGAGATGGCGTACCTGATTATTGGGATTTAGATTCTGATAATGATGGTATTGTTGATGTAATTGAAGGAGGTGGCGAAGACCCTGATGGAGATGGAGTGATTGGAACGGGGACGATTACCGATGTTGACGGAGATGGACTCTCTGATATTGTTGACCCGGACCAAGGAGGTACTCCACTTCCAAATCCTGACTCTGATGGAGATGGATTAATCGATTCGATTGATTTGGATTCTGATAATGACGGTATCGTAGATAACATTGAAGCACAAGCAACGGATGGCTATATTCCTCCTGTAGGAAATGATACGGACGGAGATGGCATTGATGATGCATATGATAATGACAATGGAGGAACTCCTGTTGTTCCTGTTGATACGGATTCTGATAGTACGGTTGATTATTTAGATTTAGATTCTGATAATGATTTAGATCCTGATGTATTGGAAGGTTGGGATACCGACAATAACGGTACTGCGAATATTGTACCTTCAGGAAATGATTCGGATAATGACGGTATTGATGATGCGTTCGATGTTGACGGAACAAGTTCAACCAATAACGGCGGAGCAACTAATGGTGGACAAACGGCATATACTTTCCCTAATTTAGATGATCCAAATTCTACTGAATTAGATTGGCGAGAAATTGAAGTTATTATTCCTAATATTTTCACACCAAATGGTGATGGAATGAATGATGTGTTTATCGTTCGAGGTAATTTTAAAGAATTAACCGGTACGATTATGAACAGATGGGGAAATAAAATCTACCTATGGAAAGGAGTTCACAATAGTTGGGACGGAAGAACTAAATCGGGTAGTGAGGCATCAGAGGGTACTTACTACTATATCTTTAAAGCAGTTGATTATGAAGGAGTAACAACTACATATAAAGGTTCTTTTGTGCTGGAACGATAACCAACATCTATAACAACAAAAAAAGGGAAGGTTTTATAAATCTTCCCTTTTTTTGTTGTTATGCTTAATGTTCTGAAGAAACATCTGTATATTTTTACTAACTTTAAGAACTCTATTACACACACACTTACCATGATTCAAATAACAGAATGTCCTCGTGATGCAATGCAGGGAATTAAATCGTTTATTCCCACAGAGTTAAAGGTTAAATATCATAATGCTTTATTAAAAGTTGGATTCGACACAATAGATATTGGCAGTTTTGTATCGCCTAAAGCTATTCCACAAATGGCTGACACTAAGGAGATCTTAAAAAAAATTGACCTTTCTACAAGTCGGAGTAAACTACTTACGATTGTAGCCAATAAAAGAGGAGCAGAAGACGCTGTCCAATTTGATGAAGTTACTTATTTAGGGTTTCCTTTTTCAATTTCCGAAACTTTTCAGCAACGAAATATCAATTCGGGAATTAATGAATCTTTAGTTCGTTTGGAACAAGTTCAAAATTTATGTATCAAGCATAATAAGCAGATGATGACTTATTTTTCCATGGCTTTTGGAAATCCGTATGGGGATGAATGGAGTGTACATATCGTCGCCCATTGGGCAGAGCGACTAATGAACGAATTTGGTATAAAAAACTTAGCTTTATCCGATACGATAGGTGCTTCAACAAAAGAAAATATTTCTCTTTTATTTTCTAAATTGATTCCTGAGTTTCCTTCGGTTCATATTGGAGCACATTTACATACAACACCTTCTACTTGGCATGAGAAAGTTGATGCTGCTATTCACAGCGGATGTAAACGATTTGACACTGCAATAAAAGGATATGGTGGATGTCCGATGGCAAAAGACGAATTGACCGGAAATATGGCTACCGAAAATTTGCTTTCGTATCTAAATCAACATCATATTCAACATTCTATAAATCAAGAAGCATTTGATGATGCTGTACGCATATCATCCGAAATTTTTGATTTTTACCATTGAATTTTCATTAATAGAAGCTATGCTTGAACGAATAAAATCAAACTTAATTTTCGGTACGGGAGTAACCCTGTTTATCATTTCTTTTTTTCTTCCAACTCTACGATTATCGCTTGGCGTATCACTTTTGGGGTGGGAAGTGTACCTTTTGCACCTTGGTGAAATTTTGGTCATTGATAATGGTGTAGAATACACTTATTATATTTTTACTGGATTGACCAATTTTTGGGTCATAGGCTTAATCATAGGATTTTTTTCAGCCAAAAGAAAATGGGCGTTTTACGCTCTATCGTCTTTAGCCATAGCCTCCAGTGTTCTTTGGTTAATTGCTTTTGAATATAATTCGGTGCTACAAACCGGATATTATGTTTGGGAAACTGGAATTATACTCATAGTTATTGGTCGATTTCTTGACTTTCCGGAAAGAGATGAGCCACTATAAATTCTTATTTTACCTTAAATCAATCGAAAATTCATCTCCGTCTTCTACGGGTGTTGTATTTTTGAATATCGGTTGAGCTTGCTTTATATAATCGTCGGTAGTTTTGTATCGTGCAGAATAATGTCCAACAAGAAGTTGATTTACTTCTGCTTTTTTTGCTATTGTGCAAGCATCAATAATAGTACTGTGAAATGTTTGTCGGGCTCTTTCTTGTTCGGCACTTAGAAACGTAGCCTCGTGATATAATAAATCAACACCTTTAATAATTGGAATAATAGATTCTAAATAGGATGTATCCGAACAAAAAGCATACTTTCTTACTTTGTAAGGAGGTAAGGTTAATTGATTGTTAGGAATGAGCTCACCATTTTCTTTGATGTAATCTTCACCTCTCTTCAACCGATGATACCAAGCTATGGGAATATTATTCTTCTCAACCTCGTGGATATTCAAACGTAAAGGCAATGGTTTTTCTTCGATAAGAAAACCATTGCAATACACGCGATGTTTGAGAGGTATTGTTTTGATTTTTATATAATCGTCTTCAAAAATCAACTCACTTTTATCAGAGGAAAGAGAGTGAAATTCGATATGATAAGTTAAGTAAGATTTACTTGCTCTCAATTGCATAAATATAATTTCCCCTAAAGCCTCGGGACCATATATATGCAAGTCTTTTTTTCGCCCAAGCAAAGCAAAGGTTGAAATTAAACCAACTAGCCCTAAGTAGTGGTCTCCATGCAAATGACTGATGAGAACGTGGTTTATTTTTTGAAATTTTACACCAAATTTTCTCATTTGAAGTTGCGTACCCTCCCCGCAATCAATGAGAATATGGCGTTCGTGAGCATTGACGATTTGTGCCGTTGGATTTCTCCTTACAGTTGGTGTAGCACTGCCACAACCTAATATTTTAATGTTAAAAACCAAAGTGTTTTATCAGATTTGAAATAAAAGTACTCAAATATACAAAAGTTTATGTCCTATTTTGTTTCTTTGTGGCATAATTTTAGCTAAAGCTGATTTAAACAAAAAATAGCTATGAAACATTTTATATTTACCTTACTATATATATTGCCAGCCGTATGCACTTTTGCTCAAAAAACGAGTAATATTGTCGTTTTTGCTGAAGAACCGAAACCATTTTATTTAATTGTCAACGGGATTAAGCAGAATGCTGAACCGGAAACAAATGTTAAAGTAACAGGGTTAACTTCTCCTTCGCTAAGTTTAAAAGTTGTTTTTCCGGACGGAACGCCCGATATAAGCAAAAAGGCATACTTTGAATCGATGGGAAAAGAAATGACTTTTAGAATTGTGCATACTAAGAAAGGCTATAAATTAAGATATTTTGGTGAAGTTGATTTGGCTAGTGCGACAAGTAGTGATAATCAATCTATTATTGTTTATCAAACTGTTTCACCTGCACCTGTAACGCAAACTACTGTTATTACCGAAGAAACGACTACAACTACAAGTGGTAGTGCTGTTACACCGGTTGGTACAAGTGTTACTAATGGCGAAAATGTTAATATTAATATGAATGTTGACGGTTTTGGTGTGAATGTGAACGTAAATGAATCAAATACGAATATAAATCAGAATGTTGAAGTTATTTCATCATCTACAACGACAACTACTACAACTACTACGGGTGGTACGGTATTAACTACCGAAAATATGCCTGTTTCTGCTCCTCCTGCACAACCGGAGATTGTTTATGTTAATGGTTACAATGGTCCTGTTGGCTGTGCTATGCCAATGCAGGATATAAGCCAATTAAAATCGGCTATTGAACAAGAGGACTTTTCGGATAATAAACTAAATGTTGCAAAGCAGGCTGTAAAAAACAAATGCGTAACGGTTAGTCAAGTACGAGAATTAATGAAATTATTTGACTTTGAAGATAAAAAGTTGGAATTTGCTAAATATGCTTATGACTATACCTATGATATTGGAAATTACTACTTGATAAATCAAGATTTTGATTTTAGCTCGACTAAGAAAAAATTAAATGATTTTTTAGAGTCTAAGTAACTTCTGATTTTTAAGGTGAACTTTTTACATTACTTTGTATTTATTTGAAAAAACTCGTTTGAAAATAAACGAGTTTTTTATTTTTTGTTTATAGCTTATCTAAAGTAAGCTATATTTTTCACCGTCTAAGAATACTAAATTCCGTTTTCTTTGGACTTGCCTCAACTGCGTTAGGGATTGGTATCCCTAACATATGTAAAATGAGCACCATAAAATGTTTTTATTTCCTTTATACTTCTTCAAAAAATATTTCCATAGCGGGTGCTATGCAAAGATTTTTTTCATCGTCTAAAGAAACTAAAACTCATTTTCTT
>JALTUD010000333.1 GCA_027047735.1 Flavobacteriales bacterium
ATATTGTGCTGTACGTTTTTAAAGCACTTGATTTTAATGAATATACCGCACAAATATCTTTACGAGATAAAGACAATCCGGATAAGTACATCGGAACGGACGAAAATTGGGAAAAAGCAGAACAAGCTATCATCAACGCTACAAAGGAGAAAGGATTAAACACCACTATTGAGTACGGAGAAGCAGCTTTCTATGGTCCTAAACTTGACTTTATGATAAAAGACGCTTTGGGAAGAAGTTGGCAACTGGGTACAATTCAAGTTGATTACAACTTACCCGAACGTTTTGAACTGGAATATGTTGGAGCTGACAACCAGAAACACAGACCGGTAATGTTGCATAGAGCTCCGTTTGGTTCTTTGGAGCGTTTTATCGGAGTATTGATTGAACATACGGAAGGAAAATTCCCGCTTTGGCTAAATCCGGAGCAAATTATCGTATTACCAATTAGCGATAAATACAACGATTACGCAAAAGAAGTACTAGCAAAATTAAGCAAATATGACATTCGCGGTACGGTTGACGAACGAAACGAAAAAGTAGGACGAAAAATTAGAGATGCAGAAGTTCAACGCATTCCATATATGTTAATCGTAGGAGAGCAAGAACAATCAGAAAACAAAGTTTCGGTAAGAAAACAAGGCGAAGGAGACTTGGGAATTTATGCTTTGGAAGACTTTGCTAAAATCATACAAAAAGAAATTGATAAAAAATTAGTGCAAGAATAAACAAAAAAGGATTATATTTGCACACTTTATGTTTAACCATTAAAACTTAGAACGATTAGACCAAGAAGAAGAAATAATTACAGAGGTAGAGTAATAAAGCAAGATCCGCACAAAATAAACGAGCGGATTCGCGTTCCGGAAGTACGTTTAGTAGCTGACGGAATCGAACCTAAAATTTACCCTACGGAAGAAGCCTTGAAAATAGCTCAAGAAAAAGGGTTGGATTTGGTAGAAATTTCACCGAATGCAAAGCCTCCAGTCTGTAAAATAATTGATTATAAAAAGTTTTTGTACGAGCAAAAAAAGCGTCAAAAGGAATTGAAAGCCAAACAAAGTAAAGTTGTTTTGAAAGAAATTCGTTTTGGGCCTAATACCGATGATCACGATTTTGAATTTAAAGTAAGACACGCTATCAACTTCCTGAAAGAAGGAGCAAAATTGAAAGCGTATGTGTTCTTTAAAGGAAGAACCATCGTATTCAAGGAGCGTGGAGAAATTTTGTTGTTGCGTTTTGCACAAGCCTTAGAGGATTACGCTACGGTAGAGCAAATGCCACAATTAAACGGAAAACGTATGATTATGCTTTTTGCTCCAAAGAAAAAGAAGTAAAAAAATAATAGTTAGGGCGTTCCCCAAAGCGACAAAAAGAACATTCCTTCACAGGAACGTTCTTTTTGTCGCTTTGGGTCGGGCTATCACTACTCACTCTTTTGGTTTGCATATATGCAACAAACCAAAAGGAGTTCACACACGCCGTTCTATCCCTAACGTGTGTGAAATGAGTGCTAAGAAAATGAGTTTTAGTTTCTTTAGACGATGAAAAAAATCTTTGCATAGCACCCGCTATGGAAATATTTTTTGAAAAGGTTATTTACAGTTTGTGTATAAAAGTGAAATTAGATTATT
>JALTUD010000334.1 GCA_027047735.1 Flavobacteriales bacterium
ATGCTAATCCAACTAATGAATTGCAAGATTTGTCTATCAACGGTAATACTATTTCTTTATCGGGTAGTTCTGCTACCATAGATTTATCTTCTTATTTGGATAATACGGATAATCAAAACATAAGCGGTTCGGGCTTGTCGGGTACTACGCTAACTATAGGCATACAAAACGGTTCGAACCAAACTGTTGATTTATCTTCTCTTTCAGACCATGATTGGTATAAAGTGGGGACAACTTCTCCCCCAACCTCTATTAACGACAATATTTTCACACAAGGAATGGTAGGAATTGGAACAACCACACCTTCCGAGAAATTAGAATTAAATAACGGTGGTATTCAAATCAATCAAAGTTTTGGTATAGGATTTAATGGAGCTATTCCTGCCGGAGGAAGCGTTACCAGTGATAGAGCAAAGTTTTATTATGATAATAATTTATTTGGAACCAATCAAGACGGACTTGTTTTTGAAAAAACAGATGGAAATGCCAACGACCCTGATGGAGGTTTTTTGTTTACAATGAAAGGACAAGATAATATTAGAGAAGGGGTTATGAGTATAAGAGGTAACGGAAACGTAGGATTGGGAATACTTGCTCCTACTCAAAAACTTCACATATATAACGGAAGTGTTTTCGCAGAAAACTCTAATACTTTTAAAAGTGCTACTCTTAGCGATGATGGGGGATTAGAACTTTACCGTAGTAACGCTGCTTCAACTCCTAATGTGAGCGGATTCATTGATTTTAAAGACGTTTCTACTGATGATTCCGATTTTAGAATTTTTTATAATAACAGCATTGGTACAAACGGAGCGTTACAATTTTCGAGAAGTACAACCGGGCTACCTGGTACTTCTCCTGATTTAATTATTCGTAATAGTGATGGATTTATTGGAATGGGGTTGGCTAATCCTACTGAAAAATTACAAGTTGCCGGAGACATAAGAGCAGGTAAGGTTAACCCGAGTAATACCGGAACTTTTCCAAATTATGGAAATATTATATATTTTTCCGGAGGTCCAGCCCCTGCTTCTTACGACTCTGATAACTCAGACCCGCTTTTTATGGGGCGATACAATAAAGCTTCTGATCAAAGTGATTTAAGAATTAATATCACAGACAATAATCAATATGAAGATGCTTTAAGTATAGGATACACTAACGGTGGATGGACAGAACGTTTTCGATTATCAATGAATGGTCAAGCTTACAAAGCTGGCGGAGGTTCATGGGCTACATTGTCTGATAGAAGAACAAAAAAAGAAATTTCTCCTTTTTCAGAAGGATTAGACGTGTTGCTTAAAATTAATCCTGTCACTTATCAATACAATGGACTGTATGGAACAGCTGATGACGGGAACAGATATGTTGGAATTATAGCTCAAGAAGTTAAAGAAGTTGCCCCTTATATGGTTGATTCTTTTAAAGCTAAAAAGGATGAAACTTCACTTGAGGAAGACATATACAATTACGATGGAGGAACTTATATGCTTTATATTTTAGTTAACTCAGTTAAAGAACAACAAAAACAAATTGAACTTCTTCAAGAGCAAAACAAAAAATTAGAGGAAATGATTCGTTTGATTGAAGAAAAATAAGAATACAAACTAAACACAATAACATTTTCCAACGCATTTCCATTTTAATACTAAATATAGTGTATTTTTGCATTCTAAATGATAGGAGAACACATATATTGGTTGGGTTTTTTAACCTCTTTTTTTGTTGTATTAATGGCTACACCTTCACTAATCAAAGTAGCTAAATTAAAACACTTAGTTGACGAACCCGGAGATGAAAGAAAGTTACATACGAGAAGCATACCCACGATTGGAGGTATAGCTATTTTTGGGAGTCTCCTTTTTGCTTATTCTCTTTGGTTCCCCGATGAGTTTAGCTATATAGCAAAATCTATTGATAATTTTAAGGTGGTTATCTCTTCACTTATCCTGCTCTTTTTCGTGGGTATAAAAGACGATATTATAGGTACAGCCCCCATGAAAAAACTGGGAGCTCATTTTGTGGTTGGGTTTATTATTGTTATTATCTACGATATTAGAATAACCGGTATGCACGGAATTTTTGGCGTAGGCGAATTAGACTTATGGCAAAGTTACCTTATCTCTATTTTTACCTATATCGTTGTTGTAAATGCCTTTAATCTTATTGACGGAATTGATGGTTTAGCTTCCGGTATCGGACTTATTTCTTCTCTTGCTTTTGGTTTTTTATTTGGTTTTATAGGAAATGTTCCTTTAGCTTTATTGGCTTTTATTCTGGCGGGTTCGTTATCCGGTTTTTTAATTTTTAACTTTTCTCCTGCCCGTATATTTATGGGGGATTCGGGTTCGCTTATTATTGGTGCTGTTATTAGTATTTTAACGCTTAACGCCATTGACCTTCCTTCTTCTTTACTTCCTGAACATTTACAGAACATACACATATCAATTCTAATTATTGCCTTTTTAGTTTACCCGCTAACGGATACAATAAGGGCTTTTACATTAAGAGCCATAAAAGGTAAATCCCCCTTTACAGCAGACAAAGGACACATCCATCACTTATTTATTAAAGCTGGGTTTAACCATAGAAAAACAGTATTAATTTTATATTTGTTCAATATCCTTGTTATCTTGTTTGTTGTCTTTATTCCTTTTCAAAACATAACACTTAATCTACTGGTTTTAGTAGCACTAGCCTTGAGTATCACATTCATTCCCAAAGCCTTTTTATACGCAAAAAAATGAGATGGATTTTTATTCTTTTTATCCTAATTTCTTTCAATGGATTAGCTCAACAAGAACTTTTCCCCATTTTAAATCAACCGGTAAACAAGATTAGCCAAGCTCTGTACCAATCCGACAATTTAAAGGTACACACTTCTATTCAACCCTACAATTATTATTCTATCAAGAAATATGTCAGCACAAACGACTCTACCTCCCAAAATCGTTTTGACAAGCAAAAGACACAATTTAGAAAAGGAGTAAAAAACATCTTTATTGCTCCTGTGGCAGATGCTTACGGAGGCATCAACACAACCAACGGAAATCAAAACTATTTTACCGGCTTGGGAATAATCTCCCAATATAATTTTTCATCAAAATTAGGAATCGGTTTCACGTACAGATATATCAATGCACAGCTAAAAAAATACGTTGACACTTCACTCTACACCAAAAATGTAATTCCTTCCACCGGAATAAGAACCTCAATACTCAATCACAACAACAATGAAACACAAGATTTTAGAGGATATATTTCCTATACACCTAATTCTATTTTCTCTTTTCTACTAGGCAGAGGACAACACTTTTGGGGAGACGGATACCGCTCTCTTTACCTTTCTGACAATGCTTCGCCCTACCCTTATTTTAGAATCGAAAGTACATTTTGGAAAGTAAAATACACCAACTTGTATGCTTGGCACCAAGACATAAGTACAGGCAAAACCAAAAATAAATTCTCAGCCTCTCATCATTTGAGTTGGAACATTATTCCCGAATTTAATTTGGGTATTTTTGAAACCGTTGTCTGGGCAGGAAACGACACCTTAGTCAATCGAGGATTTGATGTCAATTACTTGAATCCTGTTGTCTTTTACCGCCCCGTTGAATATGCACAAGGTTCAACGGACAATTCAATTATCGGATTTAATTTCAAAGCAAAACTCAAAAAGGAACACATCCTATACGGGCAATTGGTTTTAGATGAATTTTTACTGGCAGAAATCAAAAGCGGTAGAAATTGGTGGGGAAATAAATATGCTATTCAAATCGGATACAAAAACTATAACTTTCTTAATATTAACAACCTAACTTTCTTAATCGAACGAAACATTGTACGTCCTTACACCTATTCACACATTTCAAGCACCATCAATTACGGACACCTTAACCAATCCTTAGCCCATCCGCTCGGAGCAAACTTTAAAGAGACCGTTATTTTAAGTCGTTATCATTACAAAAAATTGAACTTTACATTTCAAACCAATTTTACCACCTTGGGAGCAGACACCTCTGCCGTAAGTATGGGCAACGACATATTTAAAAGTTACGCCAACCGTAATCAAGACTATGGTATTAAATTTTTTCAAGGCGAAAAACATCATATTATATACAGCAAAATAGAAGTCAGCTATCCGCTCATCAAAAGCATACAAATGCAAGCCTTTACTTCACTTACCGTACGAAACGAATTAACACCCCACCACTCGCAAACCGACGTTTTTATTCAAGCAGGCATCACGACCCGTTTATGGAATAGATATACCGATTATTAGGATGATTTGGCCGTTCCCCTCATTTACAAAAACAACATATCGCTCTCGCGAAACATTGTTTTTGTAAATGAGGGTCGGGCTATCCGCTATATCTTTTGGTTTGCATAAAGCAAACAAACCAAAAGGATGCCGCTCCTATCCCTAACGCGAGCGGAATGAGTGCTAAGAAAGTGAGTTTTAGTTTCTTTAGATGATGAAAAAATTCTTTGCATAGCACCAGCTATGGAAATAAAAGATGAAGAAGTATAAAGGAAATAAAAGCACTTTATGGTGCTCATTATGCTCGTGTTAGGGATACGATCCCTAACGCGAAAAAAAAATGAGAACAAAGAAAACAGAATTTAGTTTTCTTAGATAATAACGAAATAATTGAACAACATTGACTAAATTCGCAACGTACTGACTACCGACTACCTTTTTATACAATTTATATCATGTCTCGTTGTACCTCGCTAATTGGAAATCATCAACTAAACACTAATAGTTTAAAAGAACTTGCCGAAGATTTAGCATCAAGAATAAACATCAATATTGAATACGGGTATTATGCAGCAAAGAAACATTTCGAATTGATAGGACTAAAACAAGATACTGGTTTTCTATGCTTAGGCAAAGTAATCAAAGATGAAATGTATGAAACGTATAGATTAGAAGATGTAAATTATATGGCTAAAGAACTGTATAAAAAATACGGTGACGATATCTTTTACTCTACTAAATATTGGATATATGCCGATGATTGGTTTCCTAATGAAAGTGAAATAAATGAAGAGAAAAAAAAGATTATTTATCTAGAATTTTGCCTGGAAAAACTAACAGAAAAGTATAACTACACAAAACTGACAATATACAAAGACCATTATTATAATTACTTCCCTCCCATTCCTGAATGGTGGAATTTTTGCAGTTTCTTCTTACATAAAAGATATAAATATGATGAAGAATACCTATTCCTTATTCATAAATGTAGAAGACTTTTTTATTATTACTCATTGAAATTTGGAAGTAATAAAATATACTATTTAGACGATGAATCCGATGTATTAGAAGGAGTTGGTCAAGGAGGAGACTGGTCAATGAGTTGGGAAGAATTTGAAAAATTTGTTCATGAAAAAACCTCTACATTAAGCCTCAATATTCCAAAATTCTTCAGCAATAGAAGGTACAGAAAACATTTTCATAAACGAAATAAATACCCATATAGTTTTATTGATAACTTCGAGGATTTCAAACACAAAACAAGAAAATTGAATATGGAAACAAGAAAAATAAAACCAAAAGAACAAGCACTCATCACCTACTTATTGCAAAAGGCAAATGTAAATCCTGCCGACTATCCGATAAGTGATACCGTACACGAATACGAAGGCGGAAAAATGGGAAGTATCCACCTTGTCAACGAAAACACGGGAGAATATGACGGAGATATTATTCAAGCTCAATACATTGATGACGATGATGTTATTGTAATGATTACACTAACCAAAGACACCAACAACAATCTACTGGATTTGGATTTTTGGAAAGTTAACTTTGAAAAACTC
>JALTUD010000335.1 GCA_027047735.1 Flavobacteriales bacterium
CTTTTGGGTTGCATATATGCAACAACCCAAAAGGATGCCACTCCTATCCCTAACGCGGGTCAGGTAAGTGCAAAGAAAATGGAGTTTAGTTTTCTTAGACGATGAAAAATAAATTTGCATAGCACCAGCTATGGAAATTTATTTTGAAGAAGTATAAGGAAAATAAAACCATTTTATTGTGCTTAGATGCCCCCGTGTTAGGGATTCCAACTAACGTAAAAATAGAACACTGATAATCAATTAATTACAAAATAGTCGAAATTTTTACGTTAGCTCAAAAACTCAACTGTTTTTCACAGTCGCTTAATAATCCCTAACGCGTATTGAATGAAGTGCAAGAAAGTAAATTTTGTAGTTTTCAGACAATGAAAATGAATATTTTATTTACATAGCCCCGGCTATGTAAAACAATTTCAAAGAATAAACTTACTTGAAAAGAAATTTCCCTTTTTTTGAATAGAACCACGCTCCTATTCCTAACAATACATAAACAAATAAAATAGCAACCATTTGTTCCCACTTATGAGTAAATTCATAATATAAAATTAATATCCCTCCCATTGACAATCCAATAATTGCAGAAATAGTAATAACCGAAGATGAATTTGTTTTCTTTCTAATTTGATGATTGATAATAGCCATTAGTAAAGACACAACCAAAAAAGTAATACTTCCAAATTCAACTAATAAACGTAATCCTCCCGCAATAATTAAAATTGCAGCCATTGTAGCCATTGAAATAATAGCAATACGAGGAATATTGTTCTTCCTTTTTGATAATTGTTTAGGAAAAAAACCATCTTCTGCAATTTCTGCCATTTGTCTGGAAGATCCAAATAAAGTTCCGCTAATAGCACTACTGGTTGCCAAAATAGCTCCTATTATTACCAAATTTTCACCAAGACTTCCAATTGCATTTTTAGCTCCGGCTGCCAAAGCATATTCTTTATCTTTTGCCATTTGCTCCAATGGTATTGAAAACAACGCACCGATAGAAATAATCACATATAATATAATCACTATGCCTATTGCAGAATAAATTGCCCTGGAAGTATTCTTCTCCGGATTTTTCATTTCATTTACAGCGTTAATAACCAATTGAAAACCTTCGTAAGCCACAAATGTCAATGACGCGACGATTAGAATATTCATTACATCGGAACCGGCAAAATCAGTTTTCAAATTATGGATAAAAGTAGTCGTATCAATACTTCGATGTTGAATTAGAATAATTGATATAAAGGTTAAAATAATAAGTTTTGAATACACCATAACATCTTCTATTTTCCCCATACCATTCACACTCCACACATTTATTAAAGTAAAAATAAGTAATACTCCTAACGCGACTCCCTTTCTAATCCATACATTATTGGCAAAATCCTCACCACTAATAGCATACGAGGAAAAGGTATAAGCATAAATTGCCAAGGTGCTGATATACCCGAAAATGACCAACCAACCTATTAAGGCAGATGGGTATTTTAATGTAGGATAAGTACGTTTTACAAAAGCATAAGTAGCTCCTTCATCTCGATAATACAAGCCTAATTTAACGTAAGAATAGGCAGCTAATCCGGCTACAATCCCCCCAATAATAATAGCGACAGGCGTTAAAAAGCCAATCAAACTAACCGATATACCCAAAATGGTAAAAATACCACCACCAACCATTCCTCCAACGGCGATAGCTACTAATTCTTTTAATCCTAAGCTCTTTTTACCTCTATTATTCGTCATTTATTTATATTTCCAGTTACTAGCCTTAACGGTTATAAAACTAATTCAATTCATTATTTGAATATCAATTATAATTTATCTGCCAAATCATCAACTCTTGAATGAGTTCTCTTTTTAAGATGAATAATAGTACCTCCTAATCCTAGTACAATTGAAATAATGACTAACCAATATGGATTATACATGTAAAAATCATATAAATCTAAAAAGAAAAATATGGTTATAAACGTAAATGTATAAACTATAAATAATTTAATAGCTCTTGCTAATGTCGATGTTTTTTTCTTTTTGCTCATTTATTTTAATTTAATTTATTGAAACGTTTAAAATAGTGTTTTGCACTATTGTTTGTTTTATCTAATTGGTTAATCATTAATCCATTCCCATGCTTTATCTACTTCTTCTATATCAAAATATTTTTCTTTAAACTTTGTAAAGAGGTTATCAATAGCTATTAGCGTATTCCAGTTCTTTTTATTGGAGAGGTAAGCAATTTTATTGATTTTACTCCAATACTTTACTCCTAATTGAAATTCCTTTACAAAAGAACCGAATGTTTCTCCCTCAACATTGATATATAACATCAAATTTACTTTTTCAACGTCTTTTAATTTCTCCTCTATCCCATCTCCTATTATACTAATTTCCTGTTCTGTAATAATATCATCTATTTCATAGACTAATGTATCCAAACGTGGTGATTTTATTTCTTTTATCATTTGTTTAATTTTGTTTTAATAAAATTTGTTTACCTATTTAAATATACAACCATAATTTTTCTAAAATAATTTCCTTCTTTACACACAAAAAAAGCATATAAATTTTTCACCTTAGTAAAAAATATATGCTTTTCTGGAATGATTATGTGATCATTTTATCTAATTCCGTGCATCAATTTTAATAAGAATTTATTCATCCCCATTACGATTACTCCGGCAAGAATTGGAATTGCGGTAAAGATAAGGAAAAATGTAGATAATGAATATTCTTCGATAATCGGGTCGATTAAACTTCCTAACATTCCGGCTAAGAAATTGGCTATAAATGTTGCCGTAAACCAAAAACCAAACATTAAACCAATTAAATGTGGTGGTGATAGTTTACTTACATAAGATAATCCTACCGGCGAAATGGTCAACTCTCCTAAAGTATGTAATAAATACGCCAATATTAACCAAACCATACTTGCCATTACCGTACTTTCTCCACCTACACCTAAAGCTCCATAAGCCAATACACCAAAACCTAAACCTAAAAGTATTAACCCTACACCAAATTTCACAGGAGCTGTGGGATTGTATTTGCTTTCCCAAATTTTTGAAAACATTGGAGCAAACATAATTATAAATAAGGAATTTAAAATCCCAAACCATGAGGCAGGAACTTCCAATTCTTTATCTTTTATATTCACTACTTTAGCTTGAATAATTTCAACAACACCAGCTTGTTCCGGTCTTGCTTTTTTAATTTCTTTTTTCTCGTTTATCACTACGTCAACATTATCTCCCAAGTTAAATGGTTCATCGTATCTTAACGTTCCTACCTCAACTGCTTCATCTAAAGCATACTCAACTTCGTAGGCAACGGTATTTAACTCTTTATCCACTTTCCATGCTACCAACCCCCAAATGATGATAAAGCTCATGGTTAACAAACCAACCGAGATAGCGTATTTTTTTACCGTTACTTTTGCCAATAAGAATAATACCCAAGTAATAATCGCTAAAGGTACAATAGTAATAATGGCATTAATAGCTGTAAAAGCTGTTGCCATTCCTCCACTTAATACTCTATCGGTATAATCTTTTGCAAAGATAGTCATTGAACCTCCGGCTTGCTCAAATGCCATCCAAAAGAAGATGGTAAAAAAGGCCAATATTCCGATTACAATTAATCGATCTTTTTCTACTTTTTTGTCTTCATCTGCTTTATGTTGTTCGGCTTCTGTCTTTACTTCTTCTACTACATTTTCTTCAATTATTTTAACAGGCGTATCACCTAGTTTACCAAATATATTTTGATAATAATAAAAGGTTATTGTTCCGACAAACATAAAGATACCCGCCAAACCGAAACCATAACTCCAGCCTACAAATTCACCTAAGAATCCGCAAAGCATCATTCCTAAGAACGCCCCTGCGTTTATCCCCATATAGAAAATAGTGTATCCACCATCTCTTTTTTCTTCATTTCCTTTGTATAATCCACCTACGATTGAAGATATATTCGGCTTAAACATTCCGTTACCTACAACCAATAAGGTCAACCCCAAATAAAACGACCACTCGGTCTCTACTGCCATGGAAGCGTGTCCTGCTGTCATCAGTATTGCACCTATCATGATGGCTTTTTTGTAGCCGGTAATTTTGTCGGCTATCATCCCTCCGAATATGGGGGTTAGATAGACAAAACTAGTATAAAAAGCATACAGTCGCATAGCTTCTGCATTTGTCCATTCCCAACCTCCGTCGGCGATTGAACTGACTAGAAATAATACTAAAATTGCTCGCATTCCGTAGTAACTGAAACGCTCCCACATTTCCGTAAAAAATAACACGAACAATCCTGCCGGATGTCCCATTACTTGCATTTGATTATGAAAATCTTTTGTTGCTGAACTCATACTCTTTGTTATTAATTAATTTTAAAGTTTCCGAAAGTAATAAAAATTTCTATTCGGTCTGCGTTTGTAGTGATTTAATCTATTGTTTGTGTTACTAACTTGATTGTCTTGCACTCACCGCGTTAGGGAGCATATCCCTAACGCGAGCATAATGAGCACCATAAAGTGCTTTTATTTCCTTTATACTTCTTCATATTTTCTTTCCATAGCTAGGCTATGGAAAGAAAATATTCATCGTCTAAAGAAACTAAAGATCATTTTCTTAGCACTCATTCCGCTCGCGTTAGGGATAGGAACGGCATCCTTTTGGTTTGTTTGCTTTATGCAAACCAAAAGATATAGTGGATAGCCCGACCCCAAAAGCAAAAAAGAGCGTCTCCTGAAAGGATATGCTCTTTTTTGCTTTTGGGGGAACGCCCAAATTATTCTTTTAAGGAAAAACTACTCCTCTGTAATTTCCTACGATTACCTTCGGTATATTTGAGCCGTAGAAGGCATTTATATCTTCGATAAATTTATTGGTCACAACGGCATATCCTCTCGGGTTCGGGTGGATTCCATCTAATCCAAATGTTCCTCCTTCTATATATTTTGCCGTCATATCTATTCCTTCAAAAGTATATCCTGCCGTTAAACCGTCCATAAAATTGTACATATCTACAACAGGATAACCATATTTTGAAGCAATTTCCTGAATGTGTCCATTTAAGGTTATCGTGTGTGCTTGAGCGAGAGCCACTTCGTTTTCATCCAAAACCTCTGCATTGTCAAACGGGTTAGATTGTGTTGTTCCTTTTCCGGTTGCTATCGATGATGATGCTCCCAAAAGCACATAATCCTTACTGGTTGCCTCTCTGACATTTCCGTTCAAATCGGTTATCCAAACTTTAGGATAATTATAGTCGTTTTTAAGCTTATCTACCGTAAAAGTGGTTACATATGGAATTGAGGTTATTTTTGGTAAATTAGCACATATACCTTTTGCACCCATATCATAAAAGGCTTTAACTATGGAATCATATTTATCTGCAAATTCTTGTTCATCCGAAAGTGCATTCAAATCTAAATTTATTCCAAAACTAGCGAAAGGTTTGTTTTCTACTCCTCCATTTATGACATAGCCTAATACATCGTTATTTCCCAACCAATTGGTAAAAAAAGTTGCATTACTTTGTTTTACGTGTTCTAAATAAGAAATTGCAGTTCCTCCAATCAAAGGAATTTCAGAAGCTCCAAAATCCATGAAACGTGCATAAGGATTTCCATCTTGATTAAATAGCATTGTATGAACTCCCCCTAGAATAATAGGGTTTACCTGTTTATCTTGGGTTGTTAGATTCACACATTGAACTAACTTGATTCCTGCAACTGCTAAATTATTATACTTCTGTGATTTCTCTGCTGTTCCCCAATTCGCCCATGAAGGATCGGCTGAATAGCCTCCTGCAT
>JALTUD010000336.1 GCA_027047735.1 Flavobacteriales bacterium
AAAGCCGCCTGCAAGGCATCAAAACCACCCGCAGGTGCCATTAATTCTATTTTTTTCTTTTCACTCATACTACAAAGAAAATAGAATTTGTTGTCTTATCCCAAATTATTCTAAATAAACCTTAAATCCGCAAGTGATTTCGTAATAGAAGTTCACTTGCAGATTAAGGTTAAACTCATATGTCCTTAGGTAATCGTAATGTTTGGGGCGTTCCCATTACAGCATAAAAAAGTAGTTCCGTTCGCACATTCCCTTCGCTAGACTACTTTTTAACGCTGTAATGGTCAGGCTATCCGTTATATCTTTTGGGTTGCATAGGTGCAACAACCCAAAAGGATGCCACTCCTATCCTTAACGCAAGTGGAAGAAGTGCATAGAAAATGATGTTTGTTGTTTCCGGACAATGGAAAAACTACAATTAGGTTTTTACTCCGTAAATATTATACGGAGTAACGCCTTACATTTGTATCGAACAATTAAAAAACATACAAATTATGAGCTTAGTAAAAAACATTAATTCATCGGTAAATTTTGATTCAATAGAACTAACACATTTAGTGTACGAAAGAGGCGACGACGGTTTAATGATGTCGTGCAAGGTAAAAAAGAACAACAAAATTTATTACACCAACATTGCGGTAAATTTTAGTCAGTTTAACCGCATTATAGACAACCTCTTGCAAAAAGGGATTGACATCTATGAAGTCGTTTCAAACAAGCTATTCAATACGGAAAGCATCGTAGCTGAAATAGATTTAACCAAACACACGACTGAAACTATTGAAATAGACAGCTATTGCTTATTGAGAAATGTTGCTTAATCTTAATTTTCTTCAACAAAAGTGAAATCCTGCGGGATAATCCCCACATTTAATTCTTGGATTTTAGCACCGTTGAAATCATATTGATAGACTTTTCCCGCTTGCACATAATCAATAGCATCAGCCACATAGATTTTATTGGTATAAGGACTAACCCCCAATCCGTAAAATATAGAATTGCCATTATCAATAAATGACGAAGAAGGTAAAGTTAAATCGTTGACGTTCATTTTGTAAACGGCATTATTAATATAAAAAAGATACGTACCGCTACTATCTATTCGCAAAGCATTCGGCGACTCGTTAACGGAAGAAAACGCAAAGGTTTGCTCCACCGATAAGGTGTTCGGGTTGATTCGATGAAGTTTCGGTTGACTTTCGTTTATTCCTCCGCTACACAATACCCACATTTTATTATTCTTATCCAAAACAATACTATTTGGCTCTCTTCCCACCATAATGGTATCGGTTATCAAATCGGTTGCAACATCAATCACCAAAATTTTATCTGTTCCTTTTTCGGTAACAAATAATTGATTATTAAAATAAAGCATTGCTTCCGTCCAAGCCCCTACGGGTATCGTTCCAATAGTTTGATAAGTTGCCGGATTTAAAACCGTAATCGCATTAGCATACAAATCCGTAACATAAGCCTTGTTGGAAGATATACCACAAAAATAGCGTGGACTGGTCAATCCCGTTATTTGCCCCAAACGTTTAAAATCAGCAGTGTCCACCACTTCAATCTTATTGGAATTATTTACTACTAAAAACAATTTACCGTCAAATAAAGTTGAAGACTGCAT
>JALTUD010000337.1 GCA_027047735.1 Flavobacteriales bacterium
ATCATAGAAGCCTCATCTACGATGAAAAGAGCATTTCTGTAATTATTTTTTCCTTTTGTAAAAATTAAATCATCCTCTTTAGCTCCGTAGTAAATTTGACGATGAATCGTATAGGCAGGTTGACCACTATGGCGACTTAAAACTTTGGCTGCCCGACCTGTCGGTGCCAACAAGACAACACTTCTTTCCAATTTTTTCAATGACTTTACCAAAGCTCCAATCAAAGAGGTTTTTCCCGTACCGGCATAACCTTTTAGAATAAATCCCAAATCGGGATTACCCGACATCAGAAAATCAGCCAACTTAGAAAGTGCTTTTTTTTGGTCGGCAGTCGGTGTAAAATCCAATTGACTGTTCAGTAATTGTATAATGGTTGATTTCAAGGTTTTGCTAGAATTTCTTTAATGTTTTTTATCTCGTGTTGGTTGTGTTTGGAATGAATAGAAGAAAATATCTTCGTTTTATCCAAATGCGTTAAGTGCCAACTCATAGAGACATTATTTTTATTTTCCGAATTAACAAACAAAACAAAGTTATCTATTTTTACGGGATAAGCATTTTTTAATTGGTCAAACAATTGCGTATTATTGTAGTCCTGCGTCCTGAGTACATTTACAATTAGGTTTCCCAAAGGAAAAAACAAGCGTTTAAAAAAACTGTTGTAATTATTATTCTTATCAATTGCTTTAAGTTTGGGTGTATCTCTTATTTCAATAAACACTACGCCCGAAGTGTTTTCTTTTATCCAATCCTTAAACTCATCGAGAAAAAGTGAAGCGGTTTGTACTCCGTAATTGTCTTTTACTCCTGCATCTATCATTTCCATATTGGGAACAGACGGTAAAGAAACCAAGGGTAAAATATAAGGAAAGTTAGCACTCATCCGCAGAGCCGATAAAAAACGTAAGTTTTCGGGATGATTTGCTTTAAAAAACTGTTGATAATCTATATTATTAAACGTCTTTTTGTCTTTTGCACTTAAAAAACTCAACGAATGTGGCGAAATCAACAACCTGCGACCATCATTAGCAATCGTCGGTGTCAATACCATTGACGGTATTATGCCTTTGGTTTCCGCTGTTCGATAATCATCAAGGGATTTATCGGTAAAAACAGAAGACAAGTTTTGATTTAACTTTCGCTCAAAAGAATAACCTCTATCTTTAGGATAAGAAAAACCTTTGTATTCAAATTTACTTATCTTATAAATAAAATCGGTCGTTGCAATGCCAAACAACAACGGGTTTAATAAATCTTTAGATATATTACTCAAATACACCGGGTTTGTCAGCCGAATAGCAGTATCTGCCGTCTGTTGTTGCAAATACAGTTCTCTCAAATACGACATTCCTATCATTCCCCCCGATGCTCCGGTTATCAGATGCGTGCTTTTTAGTAACGTATGATGGCAAACACTATCCAAATAGGAAGTTACATAAAACGACCAAAGAGCAGAACGCAACCCTCCCCCACTAACGGAAATAATCGTTAACTTCGGCTTCTCACTTCCTTGCCTTTCTTTCCAATTATTCAACCGTAAAACAGCTTTTTCTCTTGATGAAGATATTGTTGTTTCGTCTTGTGTCAACTCCAACAACCTACGGTTGGCATACTTAGGTTTATGAATATAATCCAATCCATACGCATAACTTTTAAACAAGTAAGACTCGGCTGAATTGGTCGAATAATTCAGAATAACCAACAACAACAAGATGGCGGAAATTGTCCATTTTTTCAACCACGAGTACAAGGCAGAATAAAACAATAGCAACAGAGTAAAAAACATTATAATACTCGCCCCGGCAGGAATATTAAACACAGGATTTTCTCTAAAGATACCCAAAGCCACAAAAGACAAAAACAAAAGAAATTCAAAGACCGAAGCATTGATATGATTTTGATAAAAAACACGTCTTAACAATTTTTTATCGTAGTGCTTTATATTTCTTGCCAATTTAACTTCAAAGGGCGTATGCAAATAAGTAACCACTCTTATTTTCTTCCTTTTATTCAAACGCGAAAACCACTTTGTCTTTTTATGCAAGGTCGATTCCTTTGTACCTTTTTTTATTTTCCGATTAAAGTAAGCCTCATCCTTACCACTGATTTTATAGATATTTTTATTGAAACGAATAAAATAAATAGAAGAAGCTATAATGAATAAGATAATACCCAAGCTAAACCCCACTAAATTCAATATAGCCTGAAAAGGAGCAAACAATTCTTCCTGCACCTGAAACCTGTACGACGCGAACAAAAAGAACAAAACAAACCCAACCGGAACAATAATGTTGTTATAGCAAAACTTAATAAAAGGACGGTTAAATGTCGCCAAAAAAGAAAATTCAGAGGCAAACAAGATATAACTGTAAATATTAAACGCCGTAATAAACCCTCCCACGGCAACACCTAAAATCACAAACGAGACAAAATCAATACTTCCTAAATACTCAGGCGATAAAAACAAAAACGGAATCCCGTATTTATTCCCCAAAGCTCTACCAACATACAAAAACAAAATTCCCCAAAGCCCCAACACAACCTGATTCCTCTTCAAATGCAAGAAAAACAACTGAAGCGGAAAAAAGTACCACACCTTTCTAAACAAAGAGGGCTGAACCGATGTTTTCTTTTGTACATTCATAACCACCCAACAATATAAGAAAAACAGATGAATAAAGCCAATAATTATAGTAATATTTTGGGCGTTCCCCTTTTTTACAAAAACAACATATCGCTCACGCTCAACGGTTGTTTTCATAAAAAAGGGTCGGGCTATCACTACTCGCTTTTTTTGCTTGCAAACAGCAAGCAAGCAAAAAAGAGCTCAAACACGCCGTTCTATCCCTAACGTGAGTGAAATTGACGGAGAGAAAGTGAATTTTTGGTTTCTTAGACGATGAAAAAAATCTTTGCATAGCACCCGCTATGGAAATATTTTTTGAAGAAGGATAAGGAATCAAAAAACGCTTTATATCGTCTATTTCACTCGCGTTAGGGATACCAATCCCTAACGCAGTTGAGATAAGTGTAAAGAAAATGGAATTTAGTATTCTTAGACGATGAATATTTTCTTTGCATAGCCTCAGCTATGGAAATAAAATATGAAGAAGTATAAGGATACTAAAATTCACTTTCTTGCTTCCAATTTTATCCACGTTAGGGATAGAAGTGGCATCCTTTTGGGTTGTTGCATATATGCAACCCAAAAGATATAACGGATAGCCCGACCATTACGGCGTTAAAAAGTGGTGTAGTGCAACGAAACCTCTTTTTTATGCTGTAATGGGAACGCCCAAATTATTTTAACGAATGACATTTACGTGCCCTATTAGTTTTCTGTTCTTCTCAAAGTGATCTGAATACTTGACTTTCCAAATGTAGGCATCTTGTTGAACAATTTTTCCTCGGTATGTTCCATCCCAATAGGTATTCAAATCGTGTGTTTCAAATAATAACTGTCCCCAACGATCAAATATCTGTAATGTGAAATCGGTTATTTCTGCTCCTTTGGTTACGAAATAATCGTTATACCCGTCGCCATTGGGACTGAAGGCATTAGGGATATACAAGGCTCCGTTTACATAATAGGTAACGGTATCGTAATTCTTACATCCGTTGGTATCCACCGCCATTAGCACAAAATTACTTGAAACTTCGGGGGTAAATTCAGGGGTAAGGCAATTATAACAAGACAAATCAACGCCACCTGAGTACCACCAAACACTATCGGTATAAGCCACTCCATTAAGATGTACCAGCACTCCGAAATAGACGTTTTTATCTGCTCCTGCATAGACATAGGGTAAATCGTAGATGGAAACGGTTACTTCTAAATATTTTGTGCAACCTACCTCATTTTGGCATTCTACGGTATAAGTTGTATTGCTCTCGGGCATTGCCATTGTAATATTGCTGTCGGGATTGGATAATGTTGCGGGTGGTGTCCATTGGTAATAATCGGCATTAGATGCCCACAACAGAGCCGTATCGTGTGGACAAATTGAAGTATCATTAACGATTGTAGGATATACGTCTGTTACGTCTATTCTCATTGAATCTTTTACGGTACCGCAAGCATTGATAAAATCAACATTCAGCGTTATACTTTGCGTTGGATAGGCTAATGGCGTATAAGAGGATACCGAAGACAATACGCTATCGGGACTCCATAGAATATAAGCTCCTCCACTAGCTGTCAGCTGAATGGTATCTCCTACACAAATTAAAGTATCGTTGGGTAATACGGGTTGTGGTATTGTTGTAATTACGGTTACGGTTGTGGTATCTTTTAACAAGCATCCGTTAGATGTAGTTATATCTACGATATAATCCGTTGTGGAATTAGGGGTTACGGTCGGTGTTGCGGTATTTGCTCCGGTCATTCCCGTGGTTGGATGCCACGTGTATTGCACACCTCCGGTTGACCATAGTTGAATACTCATTCCTATACATATCGTAGAATCAGGAATTATATCGATGTTTTCGTCATAGACTTGAACAGTTACTTGTCCTTCTCCTTGTCCGCAAACATTGGTGGTTGCTACATGAAATATTGTTGTTTCATCCGGTGATGCCACTACTGTTGCACTTGTCGGATTATCGACATATTGGCTTGGTGTCCACAAATAAGTATCGGCTCCGGTTGCTTGTAAGGTTACACTTGTCCCCGGACAAATAATTGTATCGTTTGGCATCTCGGGGAAAGCATCTATAATTTCTATTGCAACAGAATCGGTTGAATATCCGCATACATTATAAAAATTGGCATAGATTGTTGTATTTTGCTCAGGATAAGCATTAGGCGTATAGCTATTGGCACTGCTCAAATCTACACTTGGATACCAATGTATGGAATCACCTCCTTGTGCAAAAAGCTGTATCGTATCTCCGATACAAATGGTGGTATCATTTGATAAAACAGGTGTCGGTACATCCGGCACAATTGTAACCTGAACGGAATCTCGAATAACACACCCGTGGATTGTGGTTATATCAACAAAATAATAAGCATCAGAGGTCGGTGTAACCGTAGGTGTTTGAGAAGTAGGATTTGCCATATCGGGACTTGATACCCATGAATAATTAGTTCCTCCGTATGCCATCAACTGAACGGATGTTCCCAAACAAATGGTTGTATCGGGCATAGCATTAACCGCATCATCGTAAACATGAATGGTAATCTGTGCCGTGTCAGCTCCACAACTATCTGTTGTAACCACTTGATACGTTGTAGTTACAGGTGGCGAAGCAGTAGGATGAGAAATATTGGGATTATCTAAATAATCAGGGGGCGACCATTGATAGGTTACCCCTCCGCTAGCTGACAATTGAATGGATGCTCCGGGGCAAATAGTATCGGTTTGTGTAACCATTGCATTATTTAGCATAAATACATCAATTTCTAAAAAAGCCGTATCGGGGTCTAAACACCCTGTGGTATCCATTACAATCAATTCAATTTGATAATGTCCTGTATCGGCAAAGGTATGTGCAGGTTCAAAGTCTGTTGACGTTGTACCGTCACCAAAATCCCAATGGTAAGCGTTTCCACCGGTTGAATTATTATTAAAAGTATAAGAACTTGGCAGACAAACGAAGGGCTGAGGAATGCTAATGGTCGGGGTTATGTTCGCCAAATCAAACTTAAAAGCTCCCAGGTTACAGTTTGAACTGTTGTTTGTATTTGACCACGCTCCGGGAGTGGTAGGAAAATCGGAATGTCCACCACAACCTGCACAAACGGCTTGATATACTTTTCCGCTTTTATCGAAACGGCTTGTTCCTCCATCTACGTGTTCATG
>JALTUD010000338.1 GCA_027047735.1 Flavobacteriales bacterium
TCCTCAAAGTGAATATTTAACCATACAAGGGACAAGTATGGCATGTCCAATGGTTAGTGGTACTGCTGCCGTTTTAAAATCGTATTATCCTTCTTTGTCGATGGTTGAGATTAAAGAAATCATTAAGGAATCTGTATATGATGTTAGCAAAAAGAAAACTCCTAAGCCGGGTGGCACTAAAAAAGATTTAGTAGAGTTTGGAACACTATCTAATACCGGTGGTATTGTAAATGTTTATAACGCAGTTAAATTAGCTGAGAAAAAAGTTGCTGAAAAACAGTAGATTTTGATTGATTTAATTTGTGAAAAAGAATAGTTCTACAGAAAAAGCACCTTAGGGTGCTTTTTTGTGTTAATTACACTATGTGTTTCAAAAGCTACGTGATACAGTTCTATACAGCTGTACCGCAAAGTTGTGCCAACAACCTACCTACTTTATAAGCCCGATACGCAGGCGAGCAAAAATTACCGGTTGCGGTTTGTTTTTTTACCGAAGTTGTTTATTGTTAAGGTATAATACCATTTTAACATTGAAAAGAGCCGTATAAAGCGTTTTTATTTTCCTTATACTTCTTCATAAAATATTTCCATAGCTTAGGCTATGCAAAGATTTTATTCATCGTCTAAGAAAACTAAAATTCTCTTTCTTTCGGCTCGTTTCAAAATTAAAATGGTATAAACAGTAAAATTGAATTATTTTCTTTTCAATCTAGGCATTTTTAAGAAGCATAGCCCAAGCTATGGTTCGCAAAAATAACGACGAGTGAAATGAAAAGAATTGATTTTACTTATAGCTTAACATTAAACAACTTCTCATTACTGCCGTAGGCGTTAAACCAACTAAAAAAAAGAAAGGAAAGCTACCGATGAAAGAAACGAGAGGGAGGAACGACTGAAAGTGTAGTGAATACAACTTTTCCTGTGGGGGGATATTTCTTTTGATTGTTTTAATGTGTAACAGTCTTTTCTATTTAATTATTTGTATTTCAGTAGTTTCCCTTATAAGGGGTGGCTTTTTCTATTTTGGATGTGGAGAGAGCACGGGTGAAGTATAAGACTCATATATTCTACAATAAATTGAAGGTGAAGATTCTTCTGTTAAATACTCTATAATCAAAGTATCATGTTTACCAGTTTCTGAATTATAACCTGTTAACTTAAAAGACTCAAAGTAACTCCTGTAGTTAAGCTTTAAGTAGCTATTAGCAACAGGTTCCTTAATACAGTAAATATCTTCTGGAAACCAATCAGTTACAGTATCTCTATCAATTCCATGCCACTTGCGTTTAAAAGAATTAGGTTTTATAATCAATTCATCATAACTTATATCACCTCCTTCTACATCACGCCAATTGCCTACATATTCATTTGGAAAAAAATCAATACGATTGCTTTCTTTAGAGTTCATACATGATAACAAAAGAGGAAGTGTAAAAAGAGTAAAATATTTCATTTCATTTTTTCATTAAAATACTCTATTACGAAACTTGTACCAAACAAAAATAATTGAGCTAATATCCCCCATTTTAATATTTTATTGGCTATGATTCTACCAAGAAAAACACTCAAACTTAAGTAAACAATATAATAACCTACAATAGAAATAATGATAAACAGTATTATTG
>JALTUD010000339.1 GCA_027047735.1 Flavobacteriales bacterium
TTGAACTCCTTTTTGCCCTCTTCCTTTTGAGGGCAAAAAGAGTGAGTAGTGATAGCCCGACCATTACGGCGTTAAACTATTTTTGCGTTGGAACGCAAAAATAGTTTTATGCCGTAATGGGAACGCCCAAAACACTTATTTTTGCTTTATTATTCTGTTACCAACGCATGGTTTGATAATGGTAATTTGCTTGTGCTTGTTCTTTTTTATAGATGATATCCAATAGGTTTATCAAAGATTTTACACGATCTTTATCGCGTGTGTTGACCAAAAATAAAGTGCTTTCGCCGACGTTGTACAGGTGCTGTTCCGCTTCAAATAAGAGCTGGTAACCTTCAACTGCATTTTTTAAGGTTTTTACTTGTTCGAACAGGCTTTGAACGGAGTTATAGCTTGCTTGTAATTTATATTGTACTTCTGCTTGTTTTCCTGTTAATGTGAGTTCTTTTTCTCGCAATTTTAATTCCTGAATCTTTAGCATACCGCGTTCTTTACGAGTAAACAAATTGTACGAAATACCTGCTCCCCATTTGTAGTTTTCGATGCTGTAATTTTCGGCTAACGTGTTTTGATGTCCGTTGCTAAGGGCGTTGTATCTCAACTCTATTTTGGGTTTTAGTTGCTCTCTTTTTAAACGTGTTTCTATTTTGGCAATGTTAATGTTATTTTGGTAATAAAGAAGTTGCGGGTGGTTTTGTACAGCACTGTCGGGGTGTATCAATACCGGGGTTACCTCTTCGATGTTGTTATGGTAGTCGGGCGGACTTGTTTTTTTTGAAATTTCTAAAGGGATTACTCCTTCTTTCCATAGAAAAATTTCGAGTTTGGCTTGTTTGTTCTTTAGTTCCAACATCGATTTCTCAACATCTAATTGTCTGTTTTGTGCTTGTATATAGACTTTTAAAGTATCAATTTGAGGTTTATCTCCTGCATTGCAACTTTGTTTAATGTTGTTAAACCGTTGCTGAACAATAGCCAAAGAGCTTTGGTAAATTTGGGCTTTGTGATAAGCTTTATACCACTCCCAATAGGCTATTGAAGCGTCATATAGCAATTGATTGAGTATTAATTGTTGCTCAAGCAATGAACTTTCTTGATAGATTTTTGCTTGTTTCAGCTCGGCTCTTCTTTTGTCTATCCATAGTCCGTTTCCTAAATTAACAGACAATCCCGCATTCCACAAATCGGTGTTCGAGGTACTCTTTTCCGGATTGATAAAAACACCATGATTGTTGCTGTAACCACCATTCAAACGAATACCGAACCACGTTGGAATTTCTAATCCGTAGTTTTGATAACTAAAGTATTCTTTTTGTTCAAAGTATTTTTGATTGATACTCCCTTTTAGCTTTACGTCAAAACCTCCTTTGGCTTTAAGCACCTTCGCTTCGCCCATTTTGGGTCTTAATCCTGCCTTTACGGCAATGGGATGATGTTGAAGAACGGTTGCGATAAAACTTTGGTAATTCAGGATTTGTTTTTGACCGAAAACAGCAAATTTTAAAAATATAATGAGGATAAATAATATTTTATTTTTCATTTTTAGAAGTATTTTTAACGGTGTAATATTTAGGTGGAAAACCGTTTATTTTTCGCCACAACTCATACCATACAGGCACGTCATTAAGCATAATAATTGAAGATGTTCCCGAACCGTAACGAATAGCTGTCGGCCAAGGGTGAGAACCGGTGTCGGGTTTGACGAGTATTCTATATTTTCCGTTGGGAGAAATAAACTGGTCAATGGCATAAATTTCCCCGCTAAAGGTTCCTGTGCTAACATTGGGCCACCCCGAAAACACGATTGAAGGCCACCCGTCAAACTGAATACTTACTTTTTCGTGTTTTTTTATCAAGGGTAAATCGATGGGATAAACATAGGTTTCAACGATTAATTCGTGTTGTTCCGGCATCAAAAGTAAAACCTCTTTTCCTTGTTTTATGGTCTCCCCTACTCCTCCGACTTTGATTTTAGTTATGTAACCAGCTTGTGGTGCTGTCAAATAGTAGTTCTCGGTTCGGTACTCATAGTTACTCAATTGCGTTTGCAGTTTACTTAGTTGCGTTTCTGAATTTAGTTTATCGTTTTCGGTTGAATATTTTGTGCTCAACAATTTATTTACGTTGGCATTATATTTCATTTCTACATTTGCAATATTCAACTTAATATTTATTAATTCATTTTTACTGTTCAGCCACTTGTTTTTATAACTCACCAGCATAGCTTTCGCTTTTTGCAATTTTGTTTTCTTCAATTCTAAAGCTGTCAGCGATTTCAAGCCTTTTTGATACAAACTATCGGTACGATTGAATTGCCTTTGAGCAATTTGATAATCGATTTCCGAAGCAATTAAAGCATTACTGTCCGCTTCGTTTTTCAGGCGGGTTTGTTGCAGTTTTATTTGGTATTGCTCTAACTGCAAATCTCTTTGTCTTTTCAATACTTCAAATTGATTTTCTTGCGTATTTATTTTTTCTCCATAAACTTCAATAGTCTGCTCTTTTAGTTCCAATTGCTTTCTTGTTCTATTGAGAAGTTTTTTATCAAAATAGTTATCTTTTATTTCCGATAGTTTCAGTATTGTATCTCCTTTTTGTACAAAATCTCCTTCTTTTACATACCATTGTTCTATTCGCCCTCCGATGATAGAGGTTACAGCCTGTGGCTTTTGCCACGGAGTAAGTGTAGAAACATAGCCGTATGAACGTATGTTCTGCGTCCAAGGTAAAAACAAAATGATAATCAGTATTATAAATGCACCATAAAGCAATCGAACCAAAACTCCGCTTGAATTTTTGTTTTCAACTTCCACAATTGTACTGAAGTTATTGTGGGTTATATCGTTTTCAGATATTCTGTTATTTGTAATATTTAGCATAATTTGTCCGTTTAAACCAATTCAAAATTTTTATCCGAATTAATAATGTAAGCTTTGTCCATTCTATTAAGAACTTTTTCGTCGTCGGTGGCAATCACCAACGTCCAATCGTTTTCCGGAGCTACCAAAAAGTCAATAATCGCATACTTTTCGCTTCCTAACGAAGAAGAAAAAACGTCTTTTATTAAAAGCAGTTTGGGCTTATCTACAATACTTCGGCAAAGAATGATTTTATCGACAATACCTTTTGAAAACTGTTTCCCTTGTTGTTGGATTATAGTATCATATCCATTGGGTAACGTTTTCACAAATTCCGAAAGCCCAATATTCTTTATAGCCCATTCTACATGTTCAAAAGTTGCCTTTTTTCGTCCCATGGTAATATTTTCCAACAATGACCCTTCAAACAATAGTTCATCCATCAAACAATCACCAATTTCAGAACGTAATTTATTGGGATTCAAGTTTCCTAACGGAATATCATCGTAAGCAATATACCCTGATTCGATTTTATATACTCCGGCTAAAAGATAAAGAAGTGTAGCTTTTCCCGAACTGCTTTTTCCTGATATCGCAACACAAGAAGAAGGCGGAATAATAATATTGGCGTTCATAAACACCGACCGTTCTTGAAAAGGATATTTAAATGTTACGTTACTTAGCTCTATCTTAAACCCTTTCGTTTTCGGATGCAATGTTGTAATATCCAATCCTTTATTTTCATCCAATTCCAAATCGGTTACTTCTCCGATTTTTTCCAAAGCCGTTAACACATCGTAAATGGTTTCCAACGATAAAATCAATTTTTCGACAGAACCCATTACCATCAATACAATAATTTCAGAAGCCACAAATTGCCCAATGTTCATTTGTTGCTCAATCACCAAAATACTTCCGACAATCAACAAGCCGGCAACTATCATCACTTTAAATACAATTAACATGGCAAATTGTAGAATCAAAATCTTAAAATGAGCTTCTCTGTGTTCTACATACTTTTTTACCGATTGGTTTACCCGCTCAAGAGGTAAATCGGTTTCTCCGGCAAGCTTAAAACTAATACTCGTACGAGCCACCTCCTGCAACCAATGAGCTACTTTATATTTGCTTTTAGACTCCAACAAGCTCGTTTTCAATCCTTTTCTACCCGTTAATTGAAAGATAAAAAAGACAATAATCGTCAACAATAAACTCAAACCGATAAAAAACGGATGATACATTGCCAGCAACAACAAACCGAAAACAACTTGAATAAGAGCCGTAGAAAAGTCGATTAAAATCTTAGATAAGCCTTTTTGAACCGTCAGCACATCAAAAAAACGATTCATCAATTCGGGAGCATAATGTTTATACATCGCCTCCAGTTTTATTTTAGGAATCCGATAAGCAAATTCAAAAGCTGCTCTGGTAAATATCTTTTGTTCCAAATGCTCCGTTATACGCAGTTGCCCCACTTTCAAAACACCGTTTAAGGTAATCCCCAGCAAGACAACAAGCACCAAAACCATCCATGCCGTACTTATTTTCCCTCCCTGTATCAAGTTGACAATTGATTGTATTCCCAAAGGCAACGACAAGTTCACCAATCCACTAAAAGCAGCATAGATATATACATTTTTGATTTCTTTTCCGTCCGGCTTTATCAGCAATAAAAACCGTTCAACCGGAGTAATTTTTTCTTTATTTTTCATTATAAGTTGTAATATTGAACCTTAAATCCGCAAGTGATTTCGTTATGAAAAGTCAAAATACGCATTAGTATTGGTCAAGCACAGTTTTGAGACACGCAAGCGTAGCCATAGCTACGGTGAGTATCGAAAAACGAGCATTGCCAATAATGATGCGGAGTTTGGCTTTGGAATAGAAGTTCACTTGCGGATTTAAGGTTGAAGTTTATTTGGACGTTCCCCCAATTGTCAAAAACAACATTTCGCTCACGCGAAACGGTGTTTTTGACAATTGGGGTCGGGCTATCCGCTATATCTTTTGCCCTCCAAAAGGAGGGAGGGCAAAAGGATGCCACTCCTATCCCTAACGCGGAGAAAATGAGCGAGAAGAAAACGGAGTTTATTTTTCTTAGACGATGAAAAATTCTTTTGCTTGTGCATAGATGTCTCGTGTTAGGGATACAAATCCCTAACGCAAGTGGAATGAGTGCATAGAAAGTGAATTTTATCTTTTCAGATAATAAAAAACGACGTAGCGACCCCTTCTTAGAAAAATTAATTTCCTAAGCGAGTTTTACAGTAAAGAAAAATTAAATTTCCGGAGGCGGACTGTGCCTGTTAAGATGAACATCTTCCCAAAAAGAAGACCGTTCCGTATGAGTAAAGAAAGTAAAACATTGCTCTCTTACGGAAGGACTAACCCAAGATAAAAAGAGCTGATACAAATCCAAATCGTCTTCCTCTATTTCCTGTTCCAACACTTCAGAAAGTTCGATTTCCTCATCCGAAACCAATTCCGATGGTACAATTTGTTGTTCTGTGATAAGAACAACAAACAAAAGAGCTATAATAGCTTTCAATAAACGATATGCTGTTTTTGTATTCAAGTCTTACAAATATAACCTAATTTGTAGAGCATCCCCTCTTTTTTAACAAAGTTTATCTTTTGCTGAAATTTAGGGATTATACTTTTTCTAATATTTAATACACCATAAAACAGAAACGTTTGTCGGACGAGTTTCTCCACCTCCGTACGAAGACGACGAAAAAGAGGAAATATCCACACTATGCGAATGATTTCCCGCACTACCGGAGTTAAAACTTGATATATCCACACTATGCGAATGACTTCCCGCCGAAGAACTATTAAAAGAAGGTATATTCACGCTATGTGAATGTGCTCCCGCAGACCCCGAAGTAAAAGCAGGGATATTGACACTATGACTATGGTAGCCATCAGTGGAAATACTATGGGT
>JALTUD010000340.1 GCA_027047735.1 Flavobacteriales bacterium
TGCAATACTCGCAAACAAAATCGTAGCAAAAAGTTGAGCAAAATTACCCAGCAAGGTTGCCGGAATTACCCAACTGTTTTTTACTTGAGATAGATGAAGCGTTCTTCCGATAAAATTACCCAATCGATCGGGAGTAAGCAATCCCGTAGATGCTCCTGCATAAACCGATTTAAGAGCGTCATTGAAAGAAACCTTTTCGGGCAATAACACGTGTTGAAATTTAAGGGCTTCGATGCCTGTATTCACAAATGAAAGTAAGCCGGCACCGACTAACAAAAACACACTTTGAGTCGTAAGTAACTCCGAAACTTTTGTGAAATTAACTGTCTCTTTTTTTTCGGTGTATAACGAATAAACCCAGTAACACAAAACCATCAAAAAGATAATCTTTATGATAATCAGCCCCGTTTTTTTTATATTCGTTACTTTCATTGTCCGAAAGTAGAAAGAAAAACGTTACCTTGGTATTTGTGATAAAAAAAAGAGTAAATACAACCGATAAAATTATATTGGGTCTGGATCCCGGTACAACAGTAATGGGATATGGCGTAATTGCCGTTAAAGGAAAAAAACTTTCTGTTTTAAGTACCGGTGTAATTCATTTACACAAACTGGAAAATCACGAATTGAAACTCAAACGTATTTTTGAAAAAGTACGCTTTTTAGTGGATGAGTACTTACCCGATGAAGTCGCTATTGAAGCTCCTTTCTTCGGGAAAAACGTACAATCTATGCTTAAGCTCGGCAGAGCTCAAGGCGTGGCTATGGCTGCCGTATTGATGCGTGATTTACCGATACAAGAGTATGCTCCCAGAAAAATAAAACAAGCGGTTACGGGAAACGGAAATGCCAGTAAGGAGCAAGTTGCGGCAATGCTGAAAACTATTTTAAATTTCACAGAATTGCCGAAATATTTGGATGCTACCGATGGTTTGGCGGCTGCCGTATGTCATTACTATCAAGGTCAGTCAATTGGTGGTAGTGGAAAAAGTTATTCGGGTTGGGAATCTTTTGTAAAAAATAATCCTAAAAGGGTGAAATAAAAAAAGCTCCTTGTCTTCGACAAAGAGCTCTTTGTGACTCAGGAGGGAGTCGAACCCCCAACCGTCAGAGCCGAAATCTGATATTCTATCCAGTTGAACTACTGAGCCATTGTGTTAAGATTACCTTTTTATAACCTTACACTTCGGCAAAAATAGAATATTTTTAATAAAAATCTATTTTTTTGAGTGGCGAAATACTTATTTTTTTGTTTTGTGTATTTTATTCCATTTTAATTTTGAAATAACCATAAACCGTGCTTAACAAATACGTCTGACTTTTCATAACGAGGTCATACCATTTAAACCTTGAAATGGTATCACTTGCGTTAAATATAGAAAAATTGTAATCTTTTTTTATGATGTATATGGTTTCATCGTCTAAGAAACCAAAAATTCACTTTCTATCCGCCAATTTCGTTCGCGTTAGGGATCGTATCCCTAACACAGTTAATCTAAGCACAATAAAATGTTTTTACTATCCTTATACTTATTAGAAGTTAATTACAATTTGTCTATAAGTTAAAAATTAGTTCTTTTCATTTCACTCGTCGTTATTTTTGCGAACCATAGCTACGGCTAT
>JALTUD010000341.1 GCA_027047735.1 Flavobacteriales bacterium
TCCGCTGTAAATCAGTGTGTCCGCCGTTATGCGAATAGAATCCCCTTGGTTGATTTTTACGGAACTATAAGCGATAAAAGAGTTTTCCTCGGTAAAAAGAAGAGCGGTATCGCAGTACATAAAAGCACTGTCGTGTTCAAAAATCACATTCCCGATTAGTTGTTGAGCATCTTTAATTTCCTTATCAAATTGCAAGGCATCCGCACGAACAATACGGATTTTCTTTTCCTGTCCCATCGAAAACAGAAAAGCAGAAAAGAAGCAAATAACAAGAATCAGTTTTTTCATTATTGTACATTTTTGGGCGTTCCCCTTTTCTGCAAAAACACATTCGCTACGCTAAACGTGTTTTATGCAGAAAAGGGTCGGGCTATCCGTTATATCTTTTGGGTTGCATATACGCAACAACCCAAAAGGATGCCACTTCTATCCCTAACGCGAAATCAAGTAAGGTAGTGTAGTTCCGATATTAATTTCTCCTCCAAAAGTAAGGAGTAAATAATAAAGCAACCGTAAACAATTCCAACCTTCCCATCAACATAAGCAAAGCCAATACCCATTTAGATCCGTTAGGAAGCCAAGCAAAATGAGCAGAAGGACCTAAATCTCCAATGCCCGGGCCAACATTCCCCAAAGAAGTAGCAACGGCACTCAACGCTTCATCAAACTTAACGCCGAAAGCGGTAAGGATAATAGAACCTGTTGTGAAGATAAAAAGGTAAAGAAAAATAAATGCTAACAGATTATAAATAATTTTAGTAGAAACAGGTTCTTTGTTTAAGTGAACCGGGATTATAGCATTAGGATGCAAGCGTTTTTTGAACTCTAAAAAACCGTTTTTCATCAAAACAACAATTCTTACAATTTTAATACCCCCACTTGTAGAACCCGCAGAAGCACCCGAGAACAGCAAAAGAAAGAAAATAAAAGTAACTAAAGGACCCCAAAGCGTAAAATCGGCACTTGCATAACCGGTTGTCGTAATCATACTCACAACTTGAAATAAAACAGCTCTAAAAGATTCCTCCAAGGTGTCGTAATGGCTCATAACAAAAGGAGTTAAAACAATAGTTAAACCTATTACAGCCATCAAATACCATTTGAACTCATCATTTTTCAAAATGTGTTTTACCTTTCCTTTAAACCCAAAATAAATGAGTGTAAAATTTGTACCGGCAATGAACATAAATATAGTAATGATATATTCAATCAAAGGAGAGTGGAACTCACCAACACTACCATCTTTAGTAGAAAATCCACCTGTTGAATTGGTTGTAAAAGCATGATTAATAGCATCGTAAAAACTCATTCCCGCTAACATTAAGGCAATTGTTTCTGCGACCGTAAGCCCAAAATAAATAATCCAAAGTCTTTTAGCTGTTTCTTTAATTCTCGGGTGAATCTTATCTTTAGTTGGCCCGGGAGCTTCCGCTACAAATAACTCCATACCACCAATGCCTAACAAAGGTAAAATAGCAATGGTCAGTACGATAATTCCCATACCGCCGATCCATTGTGTCATACTTCTCCAAAGGAGTAGGCTGGGAGCAAGTTCAGAAATCTTATGCCCTTCTTCACCTAAAATAGTTGCTCCGGTGGTTGTAAGCCCCGACATTGTTTCAAAAAAAGCGTTGTGGATACTCGGTATTTGTCCCGAAATATAGAATGGAAGTGTTCCGAATATTGCCATAGAAATCCAACCTAAAGAAACGATTAAGTAGCCTTCTCGCTTTTTTATTTCATCGTTTTTGTTTTTTCGTGTCAATAGAAAAGCAGTTAATCCCGTTCCGAACGTCAATAAACAAGAAATAATAAGATAGGTTAGCATCCCGTCCTCAAAGTAAATAGAAAAAGGAATACTAAAACTCATTAAGAATCCGCTAATCATCAAAAGAGAACCCACTACGTGTGTTACTACTTTTGTGTTTATAAGTTGTTTTCCCATAATTGATTAAAAGAATTTCTCTATTTTAGGAATAGCTTCGGTTGCTGCAAAAACCACTGCTTTATCATTGGCTTGCAACGTAAAATCTCCAAAAGGAATAAACCCTTCACCGTTTCTGATAACTCCGGCTATATTAGCATTGTAGGGAAAGTTAAGTTTACGAATAGGTTTTTTGGTAACCTTAGACTCCGGTTGAACAATGTATTCGATAACTTCAGCATCTACTCCGTGAAGACTGGCAATGGAATCTACTTCTCCGCGACGAACATATTTAAAAATGTTGCTTGCCGCAATAATTTTTTTGTTGATAAGCGTATCAATTCCAATAGCTTGAGAAAGGTGAATATAATCTATATTTTCCACACGAGCTATTGTTTTTTGTACGCCATGGCTCTTAGCTACCAAACAAGACATAATGTTGGTTTCCGAATCCCCGGTTACGGAAATAAAGGCATCCATATCATCTAGTCCTTCTTTTTCTAATGATTCTACATCTCTAGCATCCAAATTGATAACGAGGGTCTTTTTAAGTTTTCCTGCAAGTGTTTCGCACTTTTGTCTGTTCCTTTCAATCAATGTAACGTTATATTCTTTCTCAAGCAATTTGGCAGTCATCATTCCAATATTACTTCCCCCTAATATCATAACATCTTTTATCTCAAAACATTCCCTACCGCATATTTTTATAACGGTATCAATACATTGTGGCGGAGCAATAAAGTAAACAATATCGTTGTATTTTAATAAAGTATCACCCGTAATAATTTGAGTTTCCTCATTACGATGAACGGCAATGGGTTTGAAATCAAGATTCGGGTTTAAATAGGCACTTTCTTTTACCGTTCGATTTGCTAAAGGAGAAGTTTCTCCAATCGTAATTCCGAAAACGGTTAGTTTTCCTCCGTCAAATTCCAAATCATCGGTAAAAACAGAACGTTTCAGCAATAAATTAATTTCTTTAGAAACTAAATCCACCGGAGAGATTAATGTATCTACTCCTAATTCCGTGTACATCTGTTTGAGTTCATTTTTCAGAATATCCAAGTTGTTGATACGGGCAATAGTTCTTTTGGTGCCGAATTTTTTAGCAATAATAGAAACCAAGAGGTTGGTTTCTTCAGAAGAAGTAACCGCAATTAATAAATCACAGCTATCTACTTTAGCTTCCATTAGAACATCCATTGATTTGGCATCTCCACAAATGGTGAAAACGTCAATTTGAGAAGCTACTTGTTGAAGCCTGTCTTCATTTTCGTCAATTAGATAAATATCTTTCGCCTCTCCTGCAAGCAATTTGGCGAGGTGTGAACCCACGGCACCTGCACCGGTTATTATTATTTTCATAAAAATATATGTCTAAATATTTGCTTTTAGTGTGTTAATCATTTCATCAAAAGAAAGGTCGGTTTGTGCTCCCGTATCCATGTTTTTTAATCGGTATGTATTGTTTTTTATCTCATCTTCTCCGGCAAATAACACAAAAGGAATAGCTTTAGCATCCGCATACTTCATTTGCTTTTGCAGTTTGACTTTATCAGGATAATACTCCGTGTTTATACCGGCATCTCTTAATTGTTTAATCAATGGTAAAAATTGCACAACATCATCGCCGAAATTTGTGATAAGTAATTGAGTAGAAGCATTTTTAAAAGTAGGGAAGAGGTTTAACTCTTCTAAAACATCGTAGATTCTATCCGCACCAAAGGAAATTCCTACACCTGAAATATTTTTCAATCCGAAGATACCTGTCAAATCGTCATAACGTCCACCCCCGCAAATACTTCCGATACTTACACCTTCTACCTTGACCTCAAAAATAGCACCTGTGTAATAGTTTAGTCCGCGAGCCAACGTAACGTCAAATTCAACTCTTGCTGTTCGCAATCCTATTTTTTCAACGGCGTTAAAAACAAATTCCAATTCTTCAATCCCTTTCAAACCGATTTCAGAACCGGAAAGTATCGTTTTCATCTCAGTGAGGATTTCTTGCAAACTCCCGTTCAAATCAAAGAGAGGTTTAATAATATCGATGGCATCATCACCGATTCCCCTTTGAATTAATTCCTCAACAACTTTTTCTGCTCCAATTTTGTCCAGCTTGTCAATAGCTGTGGTTATGTCAATTATTCGTTCAGATTCTCCTGTAATTTCAGCAATACCGCTTAATATCTTACGGTTATTGACCTTAATCACCACTTTCGGAATATGCAGGTTAGAAAGCACCTCGTCAAACAGTTGAATAAATTCAATTTCGTGCAACAAAGCATTACTTCCAATTACATCGGCATCACATTGATAAAACTCTCTGTAACGTCCTTTCTGTGGACGGTCAGCTCTCCAGACCGGTTGGATTTGAAAACGCTTGAAAGGAAAAGCAATATCATTTTGATGCTGAACAACATAACGGGCAAAAGGAACGGTCAAATCATATCGTAAAGCTTCGGCACAAAGAATATGTTCAATCTTTCCCTGCGTTAAATTTTCTGTTTCTTCTACCTTACGCACCGCTTTATCCAATTTTGCACCGCGATTTAATATTTTAAATATCAGATTATCACCTTCTTCGCCATATTTACCGGTCAGTGTTTCCAATTTTTCCATCGATGGAGTTTCAATAGGTAAAAATCCAAATCGTATAAAAGACGATTTTATGGTATCAAAAATATAATTTCGTTTAAGTATCTCCGAAGGAGAAAAATCTCTAGTCCCTTTAGGTATCGAAGGTTTTGCCATTGTTTATTTGTTCATGTTTGACTAAAAAGCAAAAGTAACATTTATCCGCACAAATAAACAAAGAGAAGAAAGTTTTTGTTTCTAAAAATAAGATTTGGGCGTTCCCTTCTAATCAAAGAAGTGAGTAAAACAATCAGATTGATTTTAAATGGTATTGATAAAAGTACTACAATGATTAAATGCAAGTCAGCACCTTTCATTTCTTTTATTTTCATTGATAGGTTTACCCTCTCATTTTTCTATAAAGTTTTTTAATTAAGGGGATAGCAATCATATAAATTGATGTAAATAACACTATTCCGAAGATAACAAAAGCCATATAGAAAGGATAGGAATTAGCATGCATGGAAGCAAATGATGTTTGAGAGGAATGATTCCAAATCGCTTTAGTAACCCCTGCAAGAATTAAGGATATCCAAAATAATAGTAGTGTAATGTTGAATAGCATATACCCGATTCGAATACTTTTGTTGTGTTCAACCTTTTTATCTTTCCCAAATGAGGTAGCGATATAACTAACCGAAGCAAACAAAATGGAAGTGTTTATCCCTATGGTAGTTCCCATAGAGTGAGCAACTGTAATGAGTGTACCGTGAGAGAAATAGTTAAAAGCGGGAATAGACATAAATAAAGCTAAGGTAAGATTCAGAAATACCCAAACATCACTACTCATAATAAAACGGTAAGTTAGCAGGTTCAGTTTTTTCTCTTTTGAGGGTAATGATTTTTTCCAATTATACACAATATGGATAAAAATAATCCATTCGGTCATACTTATGATGTAAGCAAGCACTCTAATCCATGGTTGTGAAGGTATGAAATAAGTATGATGTGCCCAATTGAACATTAAGTTGGTTAATCCTAAGAAATAAAAAAAGAAAGATTCTTTTCCTCTGCCAATTTTGTCATCGTCTTTGAGTTTAGCCATTAAATAAATAGCTGTTCCGTATATCAGTAAATTCCAACTTCCTACAAAAGAACCGTAGGATTTCCATTGGATACTGATGTCTTTTACAAATTGTTCCCTTATAGACGGGAGTAACCAAAAATGAGCTTCTAAAAGATGATAAATCATAAAGATTAAACCGGTGCCCC
>JALTUD010000342.1 GCA_027047735.1 Flavobacteriales bacterium
GTTGTCGCTAATAAATTCAAATCTTTTGATTTTTGATGTGCCTTTTTCGCCAGTGCTAATTTTTCTTGTTTTTCTAATGGATTATCAATTGATTCAGCTTCTTTAAGTAAATCATCAGCTTGGCGGACTAAATCTTTAGCCTCATCACTTTTTGATTTGGCAACGGTGTAAGCCGCCTCCATTCTTTTTTTCAATTCATCTGCTTCGGCTTGTACTTCCTGTGCTTTTTCCGAACTCAAAGCGATTAAGTCATCAACGGTGTAATTTTCGTCCAAAGCTTCGGTAACCACATCGTTTTTGTCGAATTGATTAAATAAAGAATCCGGAAATTCATCGGCATTGGGTTCAGGATTAGCCATATCCCGCAGAACTTTTGCCATAATTTCAGCAGCGTTTGGTACAGGCTCATCAAATAAATTATTGATAATCAATTTTTCTCCTCCGTCTGTTTTTATAAGAGCTAAAGATTGTTTTAGAGGTTTTACTTCCTTTTGTGCCGGTACTTCTACTTCTCCCGAATGAATTTTCTCACTCGTAGGTGTTTCCACAATAAAACGATACTTCCCACTTCTTGGTAAAACAATTACATAATCTCCTTTTCCATCCGGATTATAAATACCTTCAATCTCTCCCGATTGCATATTTTCAACCTTAATGCTCGCTTGCAAATCTTCGGGATTTACTTTGTTTTCAAAATGTCCGGCTAAAATGACATTCACAATCGGGAACGTTTCCACTTTCACTTTATACACATCCAAGTAGCCGAATTTACTGGCTCTTGATGATGAGAAATAAGCGTTTTCCGACTGAGAATCTACGATATACATAATATCATCGTCAGGTGTATTGATTTTATAATCAAGATTTTCTGCTTCTCCGGTAAAAGTATTTGTTTCTACATCGTATTCGATTTTAAAATTATCATACCCCCCCATACTCGTATGCCCTTTTGAACTGAAGTAGAATGTTTTTCCGTCACTGTGCAAAAAAGCATAAGCATCATCATAAGGCGTATTGACTTGTTCCGGCAGTTTTTCCGGAGCACTCCATTTACCCGAAGGCAAACGGTTTACACGGTAAATATCAAGCCCCGTAGAGCCGTCTTTTCCATAGCTTGAATAAAATAAAACATCTTGGTTTAACGGAGGAAAATACACTACGGATTTATAACCGATCTTCTTATCGTATTTGGATTGAAATTCCGCAGAAACTAAAATTTTCCCACCGATATCCGACAAGTCATAAGAGTATTGAAAACGGTCGTAACTCGATTTGGTTTTTTCATAAACTACCAATTCTGTTAAGTGTTTCAATAATTGAATACCGTTGTTGCACATTTGAATATGCAAATCAACCTGCAATTTTTGTTGCAATTTAGCATCTGCTTCCGCCTTGAATTTTTGATAATTGGCAAGAGCCGACTTAAAATTATAGTTCAAATGATAAGCCTTTCCCAAATAGAAATAAACTCGCTTGTCTCCTCCGCCACCTTTGCTAGCCGAAAACTTTAAATACCGAAGACTTTTCTCTTTGTCTTCATCTGCAAACAAGAGGCATACACCGTATTTAAAATTGTACTCCGGACTGGTTTGATTTAAGCTCAATAAATTTAA
>JALTUD010000343.1 GCA_027047735.1 Flavobacteriales bacterium
CCATAGCTGGGGCTATGCTCAATGCAATGAACTTTATGGAGAATTTGAAGAATTTATTTTTTTCAAGACTTAGGCGTAAAATTTTTGTTGTAACGAGTTACTACAAAATTTTACAACGACAGTATTGGGAAAAAGAAAGATTCAAAAATTCTTAAAGTTTGTTGTTTTGAGCATAAGCAAAGAAAATATTCATCGTCTAAGCATACTAAATTCCATTTTCTTTGCACTTATCTCAACTGCGTTAGGGATAGAACGGCGTGTTTGAACTCCTTTTGGTTTGTTGCATATATGCAAACCAAAAGAGTGAGTAGTGATAGCCCGACCATTACGGTCGTTAAAAAGTAGTGTAGTGCAACGAAACTGCTTTTTTATGCCGTAATGGGAACGCCCAAATGATAAACATTATATAATAGAGTAAAGAGAAATAATTTTTAATACATAATTTTGATATGAGACCATTTTGGAGAACTTTTTTTGCTGCTTCATTAGCTATTTTTGTAATTGGCGGATTTTTAACTTTTGTTTTTATTGGTAGTTTGGCTGCTATTTTGTCTAATCCTTTTGATTTGAAAGAAGGTGGAGAACGTGTTGAGTCTAATTTTGACAGGCAAAACAAGGTATTGCATATACGTTTTAAAAATCCTTTGAGTGAGCGGTCTTTTTCAGAGTTTGATAAACAAGCCTTTGAAATCAATAAGGGGTTTGGATTGAGAGAGATTAAAATTGGATTGGATAATGCTAAGAACGATAAACGAATTAAAGGGATTCTTATCAATGCTTCTACTATGCCCGCAGGAATGGCTACGACTGAGGAAATTAGAATGGCAATTGAGGAGTTTAAGAAAGAATCGGGGAAATTTGTTATTGCTTATAGTGAAACATATTCGCAAAAGGCATATTACCTTTCTACGGTAGCGGACAAAATTTATCTTTACCCGGAGGGTATGTTGGAATTTCAGGGATTGAGCGTTGAGTATTTGTTTTTTAAGAAAGCGATTGATAAGCTGGAGTTGGATGTTCAGGTAATTAGAGGAAGTAACAATAAATTTAAAAGTGCAGTTGAGCCTTTTATGTATGACCATATGAGTGAGGCTAACCGGGAACAAACAATGACGTATTTGAATGCTCTTTGGGGGCAAATGCTTTCTGAGATTAACAGAACACGTGGTTTGTCTGTTGATGAAATGAATACGATTGCGGATTCTCTTTATGTTCGTTCGGCAGAGACGGCAAAAAAATACGGGCTTGTTGATGATTTGATTTATGAAGACGAGCTTACAGAAGAATTGAAAGAGTTGGCAAATGTTCAGCTTGGAAAAGATTTGAAATTAGAGAATTTTCAAAAATACTGTACAAAGGCGACAAGGAGATTTGATAAACAGAATATAAAAGAAAATATTGCAGTGGTTTATGCTGTTGGCGGAATTGAAAGTGGAAAAGGAAATGCTGTTACCATTGGTTCGGAAACAATTGCTAAAGCTATTCGTGATGCTAGAAATAACATAAACATTAAGGCTTTGGTATTGCGAGTAAATTCTCCGGGTGGTAGTGCCTTGGCTTCAGATGTAATTTGGAGAGAAATGGTGTTGACGAAAGAAATTATGCCGGTAATTGTGTCGATGGGTGATGTTGCAGCTTCGGGGGGATATTATATTTCTTGTCCTGCTGACAAAATTTTTGCCTTACCGAATACGATTACGGGGTCTATCGGGGTTTTTGGTGTGTTACCGAATATTTCTAAGCCATTGGAAAATAAATTGGGAATAACCGTTGACAGGGCTTATACAAACAGACCTTCGTTAATGACCATTACCAGAAAATTGACACCTGAAGAGTATAAAATCATTCAAGAAGGTGTTGATGATATTTATATGGATTTTAAAACAAAGGTAGCAGAGGGAAGACCTATGTTGGATGTTGCGGGTGTTGACAGTATTGGGCAAGGTAGAGTTTGGGCCGGCACAGATGCTATTGAAATTGGTTTAGTAGATGAATTAGGGGGAATTGATGCGGCTATTGATTATGCGGCTGAAGTTGCGGGTGTTGATGAGGTTCATGTTGAGGCTTACCCTAAGAGTAAAGTGCCTAAGATTTTTGAGATATTGGAACAAATAGAAGAAAATGAAGAAGATGCATCTGCATTGACTCGTTCTCCTATTGCTCAAAAAATTACAGAGTTTACAAATGCAGTGAAAAAAGCGGCTTCGGTACAAGGGTATCAAGCGAGACTACCTTACGAAATAATAATTAAACCTTAAATCCTCAAGAGAACTTAAGGTTAAATAAAAAACTATGACAAATTATAATCAGCCGGAGTTTGATGCGGCAAAACTAAAAAAAATTGTAATCCCGATTATCGTTGGGATTATAGCTCTTATTTTTATCTCTAAGAGTTCTATTACTATCAAAGCCGGTGAAGCCGGTGTGTTGTTTAGAACTTTTGCCGGGGGTGTAGAGACGGATAGAACTTACGAGGAGGGTTTTCATATAATAGCCCCTTGGAACAAGATGGTGGTTTACCCAACCCGACAACAGGAGATTATGGAGAAAATGGGGGTGCTTTCTTCAAATGGATTGGATATCAATGTTGAAATATCAATGTGGTTTCAATTGGATAGAGCAAATTTACCTCTTTTGCACAAGGAAAAGGGAAGAGGGTATATTGAACAAATTGTGAAACCTGCTATTCGTTCAGCAACCAGAAGTGTTATTGGGAGATATACACCAGAAGAAATTTATTCTTCTAAAAGGGATGTTATACAATCGGAAATTTATGATGAAACCAAAACAATTTTAACTCCTCAATATGTAGTTACTAATGCTGTGCTTGTTCGAGATATTACACTTCCTCCTACGATTAAAAATGCTATTGAAAATAAACTAAAACAAGAACAGGAATCTTTGGAATACAAGTTTAAACTACAAAAAGAACAGAAGGAAGCACAAAGAATTAAAATAGCAGCCGAGGGTAAAGCTGAAGCTAACCGAATTTTGAATGCTTCTTTAACTCCGAATATTCTGAAAGAGAAAGGTATTGAAGCTACGCTTAAATTGTCTGAGTCTCCGAATACCAAAGTAGTGGTTGTGGGAAATAAAGACGGGATGCCATTGATTTTAGGGGATTAGTAGTAATACCATTTAAATGGTGTTAGATGAGAGTCTATAAAAAAAGCCGTTAACTAAATAGTTAACGGCTTTTTTGAATATTATTTAGGTTCTACTACTTAAATCTCACTAAAGCAAATCTTCTTTTTTTCTTTTTTCTAGTATATAATAATAATTCTTTCTCATTGATTTGCTTAGAAAGTTTAGGTACCGGATAGGTGTTTTCTTTGCTAACATTGATTAGGATTTCTTTTTTGGAATCTCCATTACCATCAACAGTTGCGATAATGGTTAATCTAGCACTTTTGTCATTTCTTGACAATTTTTTACGATCTTCTTTTTCAAAATAATATTTAGCTCTTTCATTGTAAATTAAACGCAATCTGTTTTCGTCCACATGAAGAACATAAGAAGAGTAATAGCCTCCATCATTGACGCTATACTGGTACTTATCTATTTTTGTTGCCCATTCTATTTCTCCTTTTGGGCTAATGTTTACTACTATTATGTCCTTGTAATAGTAGTCATAAGTGGTATACGTTGTAGTAACACCATTTGCGGTACTTCTTATCGTTGTAACTTTTACGTAGTACTGTTCGGCTAACAATACCGCTCCACCATCTTCTCTCAGAACAAAATCCTTAAGGTCGTAACTATACATTTCTATAGCCTTTCCTTTTTTCTGTTTTTTCTTTTGTGCTTTAGCAACTTCTCGATCAGATAAACCTTCTAGAATGAAGTCTTCATCAAACTCCTTTATACTGTTATATTTTATTTTTCTAGTATCAAAATCAACCGTCATAAAAAAAGCCCCTTTTATACTATAAGTGCCATTTTTAGAGTAAAAACCGGAGCAGATTAAATCTCCGTTTTGTGCAATTTTATAGGTAATATCTGTAATGAATTTGTCGTTTAAGTTTAAGTTATAATCCTTAAATTTTTTACCATTATCCAAATAGGCTAAAATATGATAGGAATAATTGGGCTTATCTTTATTTCTTTGGCTTTTTTCTTCTTTATATTCTTTCCCCAAAAGATAGACATCCCCATCATTATTAACTTTATAACCTTCGTTAGTGAAAAATTGATCTGTATAAGGCAATTTAATGTCCTTTTTCCACATAATGTTTAAATCTGCATCCGTTACAGTTAGACCATATTTTTCAGCACCATTTTTTTCATAAGGTTTTTCTAAATATACTAATAAATGTGATTTATCATCCGAAACTTCAATACCAAAAGAACCTTTATATCTTGTTTTTTCATAAGGCAACTGTTCAATTTCTATCAATTCGCCTGAGGTAAGGTTATTTTTATCATAGGCTCTACAGTATAGTTTATTTTGTTTTTTCTTTTTATCCTGAAACGAACTAAAAAAATAGATCTTGTTATTTATTAGAAACGCCTCTTCATATTTCATTCTATATTGACCATGGTGTTTCATGTCTATAGTTACAGATTTTTTTAAGTTCATATCTATTCCGAATATATCTATCTCGTATTTATATCCACCTTTCAATAATTTAATGAGGTAGTAATTTTTTTTGTCTTCTCCTAAAAATTTGGTAAACTCATCATAAGCTTTAAATTTTAATTCATCTCCCCATATGATTTCTGCATCCTTATATATAGGAAGTTGAGCCATAATACTCTGAAAAGCAATCAAGAAGATGATAATAATGTTATTTTTTTTCATGTTAAATATTTTTTATGGGATATTATTTAGGTTATATTACTTAAATTTCACTAAAGCAAATCTTCTTTTTTTGTTTTTTCTAGTGTACAATAACAACTCTTTCTCATTTATTTGTTCAGAAAGTTTAGGTACCGGATAGGTGTTTTCTTTGCTAACATTGATTAGAATTTCTTTTTTGTAATCTCCATTACCATCAACTGTTGCGATAATGGTTAATCTAGCACTTTTGTCATTACTTGACAATTTTTTACGATCTTCTTTTTCAAAATAATATTTAGCTCTTTCATTGTAAATTAAATGCAATCTGTTTTCGTCCACATGAAGAACATAAGAAGAGTAATAATCTCCATCATTGCCACTATACTGGTACTTATCTACTTTTGTTGCCCATTCTATTTCTCCTTTTGGGCTAATGTTTACCACTATTATGTCTTCGTAGTAGTGGTGGACATAGGTGTACGTTGTCATAACTCCATTTACGGTTCTTGTCATTGTTGTAACTCTTATGTAATATTGTTCGGCTATTAGTACTGCTCCACCATCTTCTCTAAGTACAAAATCCTTGAGATCATAATTGTACATTTCAATAGCTTTGCCCTTTTTTTGCTCATCCTTTTTTGCCTTGGCAACTTCTCGATCAGATAAACCTTCTAGAATGAAGTCTTCATCAAACTCCTTTATACTGTTATATTTTATTTTTCTAGTATCAAAATCAACCGTCATAAAAAAAGCCCCTTTTATACTATAAGTGCCATTTTTAGAGTAAAAACCGGAGCAGATTAAATCTCCGTTTTGTGCAATTTTATAGGTAATATCTGTAATGAATTTGTCGTCTAAGTTTAAGTTATAATCCTTAAATTTTTTACCATTATCCAAATAGGCTAAAATATGATAGGAATAATTGGGCTTATCTTTATTTCTTTGGCTTTTTTCTTCTTTATATTCTTTCCCCAAAAGATAG
>JALTUD010000344.1 GCA_027047735.1 Flavobacteriales bacterium
ATTGGGCTATTCATCAATTGAGAACGACCAGTGATTTTGCTAAAGACAGTAAGTTATTCTCGTGGTATGTGGGAGGTTTGAATTATCAAGTGGAGCACCATTTGTTTCCTAATATTTGCCATGTTCATTATAAGTCTATTTCTAAAATAGTGAAAGAAACGGCTGAGGAATACAATGTTCCATATCATGCTCACAAAACATTTTTTCAAGCACTGAAGAGTCACTTTAGCATTTTGAATAAATTTGGAAAAGGAGCTGTATAACTTACTGGTAACGGTTTTATTCATTGTCTAAGAAACCAAAATTCACTTTCTATTCGCCAATTTCACTCGCGTTAGGGATTGTATCCCTAACATGAAATGAAAGTAAGCACATAAAGCGGTTTTGTCGCCCTCATACTTAGTAGAGGTTAATTACAGCTTGTTTATAAGTTAAAAATTAGTTCTTTTCATTTCACTCGTCGTTATTTTTGCGAACCATAGCTACGGCTATGCTTCTTAAAAATGCCTAGATTAAAAAGAAAAGACTCTAATTTCACTTTTATATCCAAACTGTAAATAACCTCTTCATATTTTATTTCCATAGCTGGGATGCAAAGAAAATATTCATCGTCTGAGAACTACAAATTCCACTTTCTTGCACTTATTTTATTCCACGTTAGGGATAGAACGGCGTGTTTGAACTCCTTTTGGTTTGTTGCATATATGCAAACCAAAAGAGTGAGTAGTGATAGCCCGACCCTAAAAACAAAAAAGAGCGTTCCTTGTAAAGGAACGCTCTTTTTTTGTTTTTAGGGAAACGCCCAAATAATTAAGCCACATCCAAAACTTGAATTTCTTTTCCGTTAAATTTCACTTTATCTCCTTTCTTTGCGTTGAGTAGGGCTTGACCGATAGGCGATACGGCTGAAATTACAAAAAACTCTTTATTGTTAAGAGAGACTTTCCCGATGCTTATTGCAATGTAAAACGTTCCGAGAGAGGTTACGGCTAAAGCTCCTGTTTCGATTTTTTCGGAATTTTTGTTGGGGTTAATTTGATTGATAACATGTCTTAATTTGTTTGATTCAGCTAATTGTTTAGCGTTGTTCTCCGTTTCCAGTTGAGCCATTGCTCTTCCTGTTTCGTGCTTATCTCCGGCACTACTTTTTACCTCCGTGTTTGCAGATTCTTGAGCGTTTTTTATAGCAGTCAGACTGTTGTTGATGCGTTGATCGATGTATTGCATGCAGTACTTATACAGTTCTTTTTTGGTTTCTTGTAGGTTCACGTTTACAAAGTTTGATAACAAAGCTACAATAAAAATGAATAAGGCTAGCGAATGAGTGAGAAACTACCGGAAACTTTTACTTCTTCATCGTGGTCTTTTAATTTGTATTTGACGATAAAATAATAAACACCTTCACTAGCTTTTTGTTGGTCGATTTTACCGTCCCAAAACGCAGGTTTCGATGTTTCGAAAATCGTTTTACCCCAGCGGTTAAAGATATTACATTGGTAACTATCCACCCTGTTTTCTAATTCTTCTAACGATAAATCTACTGGTTTGAAATAGTCGTTTAGTTCATCGTTATTCGGGGTAATCACATTCGGGAAAATAAGGTTTGTGTATGCTATAGGAGTTTCAGGTTCAGGAGAAGTAGGGACAATTGGAGTAGGTTCGCAAATTAATATCGTATCGGCGTCATTATGATAAAATATACTTCTGGTTACGGTTTGAGCTTCTCCTGCACCAAATGGCCCGTGGTTTATAAATCCGTTAAGATTGATGAGAGAATCAGCAAAAACGTTTACATCAAAAATTATCCCGTCGGTTTCAATAAAAATTGTATCAATTCTGACTCCGTCTTTGTTAATCCATTGCATTGCCCAAAATGCCGGAGGAGTTTCGGTACGTAATGAAGTAAATATATTTCCGTAATTATCAACATCCATGCTTCCGTATCTACTGAAAGATGAGTTAACAGGTTCGATTCTTTGCCATTGTTGAGTAAAGGAAGTATCGACTTTTAGCAATATTCCTTTTACATCAGAAATAATGTTTTCTGTGGAATCAACAAATCCGGAGAAATAAAAGTTTCCGCATTTATAGGCAATATCCATTAAGTAGTTTTCCCGGTAACTATTACCGTATTGCGGGAGTTTGTTAGAATATTCATTTTCGATTGTACCATTGTTAGTATTCATCTTCGTCAGATAATAGTAGGAGTTGTCTGTGAATATAGTGCTATTAACCCCGACTTGGTCAACTTCTCCACCGATAAATATTTTGTTATCAATATAATAAATAGTTTGTTTTTTCTCAGCACCGGGAAAAATAATGGTATCGACCGGAGGTGAAGCAAGATCTACTCCCGGATAAGGATTATAAACGGTTTCCCATTCTATTGTGTTCGTGTTATCGTTAAATTTTTGCACAAGGTTCACTCCGTCCAAATAAGAATAAGCGACTAAAGGATTTTGGTGTCCTAAAACATATATGTTGTTTCCGTCTGTGGACATCGAAACATATTCGCAATAATTATAGATATTGTTACTTCCACCTTGTCCTTCTTGAACATGTAAAAAAGTTTCAGTTCCGGTATTTTTATCTAACTGTATTAGTAGTCCTCGGTATAATCCGGAATTATCACCAATTAAATTATTTACAATCCCACATATATACAAATGATCTAGAACCAATTGAATATCATAAAATTCCCAAAAACCAATTACGGGTTGGAAAAGATCTACAAAATCATATTCCCATAAAACTGTACCGTCGTGAGTTAATTTTGTAGCGGTAAAAGGAGTTAAGACATACACATTATAGTCTTGTTGGTTTATATACTCGAACGTAATATCATACTGATACGGACCACTGTAACTATAATCTGAATCTGTATAATACGACCATTCCAAGTTTCCGTTAATGTCATATTTTAAAAGGACATCGGTGCCATTACCCATTCCAATTACGTTTGGAGTGTCAAATTGACTTCCTATCGAAAATACATCTCCAAACTTATTTGTAGCACAAAATCGTCCGCCATCATCTTGTTGTGGATATTGGTTTTCTTGTGTCCACCTTAGGTTCATTGTTTGGCAGAAGTTATAATTAGAAAAGATTGATAAAAGAGCGAGTAAGTAGAAGGATAAAATTCTCATTTCGTTACAGTTTAATTGTTTTCTATTTATAACGTAAAAAAAATGTAATTAGGGGGGGATTAGGATTAATAAATCAAAATTAATACATTTACATAAAATTTTAACAATTATGTCATTATGAAATATATTTACACCTTATTTTTTCTTGTTTTACAAATAGTGGCTTTTTCTCAAAGTTATTTTGTGAATATAGGAACAGGGACATCAACCAACACTAGTACAACCTATCCTGCACCCTATGGAAATTGGTATCAAGGAGCAAAACATCAAATGATTATTCGTGCTTTCGAACTTACAGCTTCCGGAGCGGTTGCAGGAAATATGATTAGCCTTGGGTTTAATGTCGCAGGAGTAAACGGTACGGCTCTCCAAGGGTTTTCAATTGCTCTTAAATTAACCAACAAATCGGCTTGGTCCAGCGGTGATAATTTTGAAACAGGGCTGACGACGGTCTTTTCTTCATCAGCTTATACAGAGCATTCGGGGTGGAATACTCATACATTTTCTACTCCGTTTTATTGGGACGGTGTTTCAAATATTATTGTAGAAACTTGCTTTAATAACTCTTCTTATACAAATAATGCTTTAACTTATTATTCTTCTGCCGGATTTCAAGCAACGATGTATCATAGACAAGATGATTTATCGGTGTGTTCTACCGTTTCTAGTTCGCCAAACTTCTTTTATATAGACAACCTTCGTCCGAACATGAAAATAGAATTTCAAAATCCTAATATTCCACCGGTAGCTGATTTCTCGGCAAATACAACCTCTACTTGTTCCGGTACTATTTCTTTTACCGATTTATCTGCCAACTCCCCAACATCGTGGTTATGGGATTTTGGAGACGGAACTACGTCAACTCAACAAAATCCTGTGCATACTTATACGGCGACGGGAGTTTACACGGTTACATTAACAGCAACTAATCAATATGGTAGCAATACAGAAGTAAAAAACAATTACATTTCCGTTAATCTTTCCGGAAATATACCAATAGCACCCTCTTGTCAACCCGCTACGCAAGACGGAAGTTTAGGTTTTGGAATTACCAATGTATCTTTTAATACGATAAACGAATCAACAGGAGACGCATCGGAAGGTTATTTGGATAATGTATGTAGTCAAACGACTGTATTTGCGGGGCATACTTATCCGATTACCATAGTCCATAGTCAACCGACAACTCATAATTGCAGAGCGTGGATAGATTACAATAATGACGGTATTTTTACCGCTGATGAAATGATAATCGAAAGTACAAGTGCGTTAACCACAAGTGGAAACGTAACCATATCATCAACAGCTGTTTTAAATACACCGTTAAGAATGCGAGTAATTGCCGACTATGACTTAAATCCGATGCCAACTCCATGTGCTAATCCTGTGTATGGACAAGCAGAGGATTATACAGTAATTGTTGAACAAGATACCAATCCGCCAAGTGCTGATTTTATAGCTGATAAATTTCAAACCTGCGATGGGGAAATTTCATTTACTGATTTATCGACCAATATCCCCAATTCATGGCAATGGAATTTCGGAGACGGGACGAACTCAATACAGCAAAATCCAACTCATACTTATACCGCAGATGGAGTTTATGACGTTTCGCTAATCGTTCAAAATGCTTTTGGGGCAGATACGCTGACACAAACAGCCTATGTAAATGTAACACTTTCTAATGCTCTTACACAAGCCCATTGTTCACCGCAAACTTTAGGAACTTGTTGCGGATATGGTATTTATAAAGTAACCCTATCTACAATGGTCAATTCTTCGCAAGGTGCACAAGAAGGCTACAAAGATTTCTCTTGCGAACATCAAATCCACCTAAAGGCTGATTCTACTTATAATTTTGCCGTACGAACAGGATCTGATAATCCGCAAGATACAAGAGCTTGGATAGACTTTAATAATGATGGTACATTTGACAATACCGAACAAGTGTTTGAACAACTAAATGCGTATAATCCACAAGGTTCTATCACGATTCCGCATAGCAATATAGTGTGGGATACACCACTGCGACTTCGTGTTTTATCCGATGAAATAGGCTCGGCATTAAACAGCTGTAATGACTTAATTCGCGGTCAAGTAGAAGATTACGGGGTTGTTATCGAAGCTCCCGATACGACATCTAATTCAACAGCAATAGCGGAACAGAGTTACAATAAAATCATAAGCATTTTTCCTAATCCCGCAAAGCATAAAATTCAGGTAAACAGTAATCAAAAAATAATAAATATTCAACTGATTAATATACTGGGAGAGCAAATATTTACTTATACCATACAATCAGATAAAGCACAATTGATACTGCCGGCACTTGAAAGCGGAGTGTACATTTTATCAATTAATTACGCTGATGGACATGTAGAAAGTAAAAGAATAACCGTTAACCAATAAATTCAGCCAATGAGAAGATTTGCATATAAGAATAATTAGGGCGTTCCCCCAATTTACAAAAACAACATATCGCTCTCGCGAAACATTGTTTTTATAAATTGGGGTCGGGCTATCACTACTCACTCTTTTTGCCCTCAAAAGGAGGAGGGCAAAAAGGAGTTCAAACACGCCGTTCTATCCCTAACG
>JALTUD010000345.1 GCA_027047735.1 Flavobacteriales bacterium
ATCGACAACGTGGATGTAGTCGCGGATACAGCTTCCGTCCGTTGTATTGTAATCATTACCGAATACTGTCAATTCTTTTCGAAGACCAATGGCGGTTTGCGTAATAAACGGCACTAAATTATTTGGTATTCCTATGGGAAGTTCACCAATTAAACCGCTTGGGTGAGCACCGATAGGATTGAAGTATCTTAGAATAGATGCGTTAAATTTTTTATCGCTGTTATGAATGTCCGTAATTAAGCGTTCACAAACCTGTTTGGTATATCCGTAAGGGGAGTGAGCATCCTGAATAGGAGCGTCTTCACTAACCGGAACGATTTCCGGATTACCGTAAACGGTACAAGAAGAAGAGAACACAAGAGATTTACAATTGTTTGCTTTCATTACTTCAGCTACAGTTACCAAAGAACCGATGTTGTTTTTATAATATTTTATGGGGTTGATAACAGATTCTCCAACAGCTTTGTCTGCTGCAAAGTGTATTACCCCATCTATTTTTTCAGTCTTAAAAATAGAAGTCAATTCAATAGTATCGCTACAGTCCAAATTATAGGTGATAGGTCTTATTCCGGTTATTTTTTCGATGTTATCAATTACGGTTTGCGTTGAATTTCTAAAATCATCTACAACGATAGGGGTGTGTCCTGCCTCTATGAGTTCAACAACTGTATGAGAGCCAATAAAACCTGCTCCGCCGGTTACTAAAATATTCATTGTTTTTCCTCTCGTTTAACTACGGTTTGTTCCAATGGAGGTAATTGCATTTTTTTGGAAATTACAATTGCGTTAGGAAATGATTGCCGGATGTAATGTTTAAATTCATAAGCATCATTTCTGTCATAAAAAGCACCACCATATAAGTAGGTGTTTGGAGCGATATATGTTTCTTCTAAATGGACATCGGGTTGAATTTTTAATATTTTATACCGTGCATCTCTTATTTTAGAGTTTTGTTGGCTCACTTCCAATTGAACCGTGTAACCTAAAATGTAAGGGTTATTCTTGTGAAATTCGGTTAAAGAGTCTATATCAGTCGGCTGATGAACGGTTACGGTTCCTTCTTTGTCAAAAGATAGATTTGTGTTGAGTAATTTTGAGGTTGAATCTAATGCTTTTAAGTTAATGGCTGACGCTTCTTTTTTCTCTGTAGATGGAAATAGTTTCCAGTTTTCGTTTTGCGAATAAATATTGAACGCAATAAGTGTAAATAAAACTAAGATATATTTTTTCATTTGGTATAAATTTCTTCAGTTATTCAAGACTATGTTTATAGTATTTTGCAAAGTAATAGAAAAGAAACTATTCTATAGTAATAATTATGCCGAATTTTTTGATGTTGATTAAATTACACGCTTCTCTCATTTTATTCAGCATGTGTTAGTGATTGTATCTCAAGCTGGAACAAAATAGACGGTACAAAGTGTTTTTTTGATTCCTTTTACTTCTGTATAAAATTTTTCCATTGCTGTGGTTATGCAAAATTTTTATTCATTGTTTAAGAAACCAAATATTCACTTTCTATCCGCCAATTTCGCTCGCGTTAGGGATAGGAGCGGCATCCTTTTGCCCTCCCTCCTTTTGGAGGGCAAAAGATATAGC
>JALTUD010000346.1 GCA_027047735.1 Flavobacteriales bacterium
TTCTTGAAAGGGTTTTTTGAATGTTCGGCTGATTCTTCGTAAGTGAAATTTGTCGGAAACAACGATTATTTTATTAAAGTGATGCTTGAGCGAATAGTCTAAAATAGCATCGGCTTCTTCTTTGGTGCTTGTCCCCTTTACTAAAGGTGTAATGACACTATCGGGCGTGTTTAATTCATTAACCATAAAATATTGAGATAATACCGCATCGGGTTTTGCGTTGTCGGTAGCTAATAGTGCATTCTCGATATTCTCACCAAGGGGAATGATTTTGTCGGCATATCCTTTTTGATAGAGATAAACACCGTGCGTACTTCTATCGACAATATTGCCTCCCAATACAAATATCGCATCTGCTTGTTCCGGTTTGTCTTCCGTGATTAAAAAATCCCCGATGGAACGCAAAATAGGTTCACGAAAGATGATGAGCCAACAGCCGATAAAAAAGAGAAGTAACCATTTAGTCTTCCATTTTTTTGGCATTAGTTTAGAAACCCGCCAACCTGCTATATCAATAATTTCCCTAAAAGTCATTGTGCGATGGTGTGAAAAACGGAAGGAATCGAATGATTTAAGTTTTTTAAGTGTTTATTTCACCATGATTACCAAGAATTTAGAAACCGACCAAAAGCTGTCAGCATCTTTGATAACCAGTTTTTCAACCGGATTTTCTCCAATTAGTTCGTAAGAAGAAGAAGGGTGTTTAGTGATGAGTTCAACTTTTTTGCTGCCCAAAGGTATTTCCTTAACTTCATCAGTGTTAATCTCCGTAAAGTATGATTTGTTAAAATCGTCTTTGAGCTCTTTGGTTGCTCCAACGCCCAAAACGCCACCTTCCTTGGTGATAACCTCGTTTTCTAATAATTCCGATTTTGTGCCGACCGTGTACCAAGCCATGTGTAATTTAGTGTTCGCTTCATTGAGCATGGTTGCTTTTTGTGTATAAGCCTCAAATAATTCAGAGAAAGCGGCATCTACATTTTCCAATTCCTGTTGCAATTGAAAGATTTCCATGTTTTTTTCTTCAACATCTTCATTAAGCGAAAGAATCATGTCTTCCAAACCGTCCATTTTAAGATGAGCATCTTTTAGATTGGCTTTTAAGTGGTTGATTTTAGAATGATTCTCAGCCATTAATTTTCCTAAAAGTTTGATTTCCTCAACTAAGTCATTGTCGTCCGCCTTCAAATTCTCGGCGTGCATTTTCTTATTGATGATAAATTTCTGTTTTTCCTTAATGAGGTCAAGATTGGAACGAATTTCGTTAATGTACGAAATATATTGCGTTAAGGTAGAGTCTTTGTGATTGATTTCAGCTTTCAATTCTTGATTTTCCTCTTTTAAACTGTTGATGATTTCCGTTGTTTTATTGCTTGATTCCGCTGATGAAGCGTCAGTTTTCGAGTCATTATTACAAGCTGTTAATAAGGCAGAAGCAAGAGCAAAAGATAAGATAGTTTTAATCATGTTTTTTTTAATTTATGATAAAAATTTATTGACCGCGGTAAAAAAGTCAGCAGACAAATGATGATGCCAAATGTATGTAAAAATAAAATAATAGTAATATTTTGTATCTGTTTTTTTAGGGCGTTCCCATTTTCTGCCAAACAAACATATCGCTAAGGCGAAACGTTTGTTTGACAGAAAAGGGTCGGGCTATCACTACTCGCTTTTTTTTGCTTGCAACAGCAAGCAAGCAAAAAAAGAGCTCAAACACGCCGTTCTATCCCTAACGCGAGCGGAATGAGGACTAAGAAAGTGAGTTTTAGTTTCTTTAGACGATGAAAAATTCTTTTGCATAGCTCCAGCTATGGAAAATAATTTTGAAGAAGTATAAAGGAAATAAAAACGCTTTATGGTTCTCATTATGCTCGTATTAGGGATAAGTCCCTAACGCAGTTGAGATAAGTGCAAAGAAAATGGAATTTAGCATGCTTAGACGATGAATATTTTCTTTGCTTATGCTCAAAACAACAAACTTTAAGAATTTTTGAATCTTTCTTTTTTTCAATACTGTTGTTGTAAAATTTTGTAGTAACTCGTTACAACAAAAATTATACGCCTAATACCAATTACAAATATTGGACTATTTTATATTTATAATTGGTATTAATAGCATAAAAAAGAAAAAATATAAAGTCGGTCAAAGAAATAAATCCTGTACAATTTGCATATATAAATCACATCTACTATCTTTACGAGGTAAAAACTGTATTTTCTATTGAATTTTAGCGTTAGAAAATAGCGACAGAAAACAGAAGACCTATGAAAAGAAATATACTATTATTAATGCTTGGAGGTGTAATTACCTCAGGCGTTTATGCTCAAAATGTCGGGATAAATCAAAGTTCTCCTACTAATTCGTTGCATGTGTCTCCCATCAATACAGGAGATGATCCCGTTAGGATTGACGGAATGCAGGCGTACACAACAGGCGACACGACGTTAATGATTATTGATAATTCAAACGGTATTGTTCGTTACGTTGATAAAGGTGATTTGGGCGGAATGATAGGCGGAATATTGATGCAAGACAATAGTTTTTTAACCAACCTGAATACTTATATCACCAATAATGGTGGAGGAGGTTCCAACTATACCGCAGGTACAGGAATTGGAATATCAGGTTCGGTGATTAATAATACGGCACCCGATCAAGTAGTGTCGTTAACCGGAGGCGGTGGAACTACCGTAACGGGAACATATCCAAATTTTACAATTACCTCTACCAATGATTGGGGACTGACAGGAAACGCAGGGACAAATACAGCAACTAATTTCTTAGGAACAACAGATAATGTAGGGTTGATTATTAAAACCAATAACCTCGAGCGAATGCGTGTCGCAAATGGAGGAGCTGTAATGGTAAATACATCTACCTCTTCAGGTCAACTTACAGTAGCTTCGGCCGGTACAAATGCAGCAATAGTTGGTTCTGCAGTAGATGCACCGGGTATTGTTGGAGTTAATAATAGTACGAATGCTGTAACCGGACATTTTGTAAATTCACATGCTACAGGTTCCGGAATACTAGCCGTTGGTAATAATTATACTCCTGTTACACTAAACGGAGGTGCAGGTGGTAATTTTGTTGGAGTTGTAGGGGTTTATGGTAGGTCTGATTTAGCTGCCGGAACGGGGATTTTAGGTGTTGGTAATAATGTCTCTACGGCTCAAAGTTTAACCAATGGGTCTGGTGGTGCTTTTACCGGAAACAATGGTGTCTTAGGACTAGGTGTCGCTTCAACTGGAACTGGTGTGTATGGATCTGGAAATAATTCATCTTCATTTTACGCCTATACGAATGGTTCAGGTGGTGGGTTTACCGGAACTCAAAATGGTGTATTTGGTAAAGCAACAAACACATCCGGGACTAGTATCGGTGTTATTGGGGATGGTTCACAATGGGGATTGTTTGCAAATGGTAATATCGGTGCTTCGGGTACTAAATCTTTTGTTATTGATCATCCTCTAGATCCTGAAAACAAAATATTAAAACATTTTTGTGCAGAATCTCCGGAAGTATTAAATATTTATAGAGGTAATGTTGTGTTGGATGCTAACGGTGAAGGTACGGTTCAATTACCTGATTATTTTACTGCGATTAATAAAAATTACAGTTATACATTAACACCTATTGGTTCGCCGTCAGTTATGTATGTGCTGGAGGAGATTGATGAAAATGGAGTGTTTAAAGTTGCCGGAGGTACACCGGGACAAAAAGTTTCTTGGTACGTGTATGCAGAAAGAAATGATAAAACATTACAAGTAAAACCACAATACAAAGAAGTGGTAATCGAAAAAGATGCAGACAAAAAAGGAGTCTATATCGATCCTGCTGCTTATGGACAACCGGACGCTCCATCTTATTATGGAGGAGTAAAAGTAAGTTCTAAGAAAATAGGAGTAACAAAACACTAGAATATAAGTTTAACATGAAAACAAAAAAAGCTGCCTTAATTAAGGTAGCTTTTTTTTTGTTTTGGGTTGAAGTATTTTTGCTTATTCAATTGTTGCAGACAAACCACCATCAAGTAAAGCTTGACAAATAGGTTTTAATTTATCCGGTTCGCCTCTTTTTACTTGGCACTTTCCGTTGTAGTGTACAATATAAGCACACTGTTCAGCCTGTGTAACCGAATGGTCGCAATATTTGATAAGTAAATTAATTACGTGGTCAAAAGTATTTACATCATCATTATAAAGAATGATGTCTTTGTTTTCCACTACTTTGTCTTCTGTTAATACTTCTATTTGAACTTCTTCCTGCATAATCTGAGAGTTTTCTCTTTTCGTACAAAAATAAGCGATATTCGTTCAATTGTCAAATAACTTTTGTAATTTTAGTAACCATTTAAAAATCATAAACAAATGAAAATAGTTGTTGTCTTTATATTATTACTTTTGATAAACACAATAGCTCTACCTCAAGATAGGGTTAGATGTTTTCAATTGGAGCAATATTTAAAACAAACTAAAAACAACAATGAATGGATTTTCTTTTTTGTGAAGACAAATGACAAATCGGGTTTAATGAAAAAAATTACTGCCGTAGCCGGAAAGTATAAAGGAAGTGTGAGAAGTTGGCACTATATAGCGGTAAAGAGGAATCAAATCAATGAGTTTTTGGATAAAGTAAACATACAAAACCTGAATTTTAAATCCTACCAAGGCGTTGCTCTCAACGATACAATGCGGGTAAATAATAAAATAAACGCCATTCATGCAGGGCAACAACCTTTAGGTGTTTCTTATGAAGGATTGGGAGTTGTAGTTGGTTTTATTGATACGGGAATAGATTGGCAACATCCTGATTTTTTAAATCCTCAAGACAGTTCTACCAGAGTATTGGCGATTTGGGATCAAACACAACCGGTAAACTCATTTACACCGTCGGAATATGGTTATGGTCAATTATGGGACAGTGCCCAAATTATGCAAGGATTAAGTAATAATAATGATCAATACGGACACGGTAGCACAGTAGCGGGAACCGCCTGTGGAAATGCTTTTGCAAATGGGCTAAATAAAGGTGTCGCCCCCAAAACAGAGTTAATTGTAGTCGAAAGTAATTTTAATGCTTCCAATTGGTTAGGCACGGTGGCAGATGCTGTTCACTTTATTTATCATCTTGCCGATTCATTGGGTAAACCTTGTGTGATTAACGCCAGTTTAGGAACTTATCTGGGGTCACATGACGGCTTAGATCCTTATGCTTTGTATATCGATAGCTTAATCAACCAAAAGAAAGGACATCTTATGGTTGCGGCAGCCGGTAATTCCGGTAGTTTAGGGAATTATCATTTACATACGGAAAACAATCAAGATACTGCTTTTACTTGGTTTTTGACGAATCCTAGTTCGATTTACGGAGCAAATTCCCTATTCTTTGAGCTTTGGGCAGATACAGCGGACTTTAATGATATTCAATTCAGAATGGGAGCTGATAAAGTCAATCCTGTTTTTGAAAACCGAAGTTTAGGAACGTTTTTTACCATTCAAAATAATTTAGGAGGAGTAACGTATGACACGTTGCGAAATGCTCAAAACCAAATCTTAGCTACGGTTGAATATTGGTCGGAACTAAGAGACGGGCAATATCTCTTGCAAGTCTATTTACCTTCACCCGATTCTGCTCAATATCATTTCCGCTTTGAAACAACCGGGACAGGAAAGTTTGATTGTTGGTCGTCTTCTATTTTTGGTCTTTCTGATATAGTTGAT
>JALTUD010000347.1 GCA_027047735.1 Flavobacteriales bacterium
TTAGATGCATAATGAAAGAACAGAAAAAAATATCCACCGGAAAAGTCAAGCGAGCGGCAAAATTAATCGCCACCGGAGCAAAGTTAGGCGGTAACTATGCCAAGTATTATGCAAAATCTGCTTTGGGTGACAAAAATGCAAAAGAACAATTGGATAAAGACAACGCCGATGATATTTATCAATCATTAAGCGAATTGAAAGGAAGTGCCTTAAAAGTTGCTCAGATTATGAGCATGGACAAAAACACCTTGCCAAAAGCAATGATAGAAAAATTCACATTGGCACAGTACAGTGCTCCTCCGCTTTCATTTCCGCTGGTGGTAAAAACCTTTCGGCAAGAGTTTGGCAAATCTCCTAACGATATTTTTGATACTTTTTCAAAAAAAGCTGTAAACGCCGCATCAATCGGACAAGTACATTTGGCTACTAAAAACGATAAAAAGTTAGCCGTAAAAGTTCAATATCCGGGTGTAGCGGACAGCGTTCATTCGGATTTAACAATGGTCAAACCTATTGCGATGAAAATGTTAGGACTGAAAGAAAAAGAAGTCCGCCATTATTTCAAGGAAGTGGAACAAAAATTACTTGAAGAAACCGATTATGTGCTAGAGTTAAAACAATCCATAGAAATTAGTGAAGCCAGTGCAGCTTTAGAAGGTGTTTTTTTTTCGAAATATTATCCCGAATATTCGGGAAGTAGAATTTTAACCATGGATTGGCTGGAGGGTTTACATCTCGATGCGTTTTTAAAAACCAATCCTTCACAAGAACTTAGAAATTTGTTGGGACAAAGATTATGGGATATGTATGATTTTCACGTAAATAACCTACAAATGATACACGCCGACCCTCACCCCGGTAATTTTTTATTCCGTGAAGACGGAACGTTAGGTGTTTTGGATTTCGGCTGTATAAAAAGAATCCCTTATGATTTTTATCGCCGTTATTTTCAGCTCATCAACCCTGAGTATTTTAACAATGATGAAAAACTGGAGGATTTGTTTTACTACTTAGAGTTTTTATACAAAGACGACACGCAAGAGGCAAAAGATTTCTTCTTTCCTTTATTCAAGGAAACCCTTCATTTATTGATTTATCCGTTTACGGTAGAAGAATTTGATTTTTCGGACGAGTCGTATTTTAACAAGGTTTATCAGAGAGGAGAGGAACTATCTAAAAGTAAAGACGTACGGAAAAACGGAGCGGCAAGAGGTTCTCATCACATCATTTATATCAACAGAGCATATTTTGGTTTATTTTCTATCCTAAATCAGTTAGGGGCTAAAATAAAAACAAGAACTTCTTTTCGTTTTGATGTGGACTTGTAAAACGATACATCTCCTAGTTTATGTTTTTCATCGTCTAAGAATTACAAATTCTACTTTCTTGCGCTTACCTCAACTGCGTTAGGGATTGGTATCCCTAACCTGAAATGAAAGTAAGCGCATAAAGCGGTTATGTCGCCCTCATACTTCTTCATATTTTATTTCCATAGCTGGGGCTATGCTCAATGCAATAAACTTTATGGAGAATTTGAAGAATTTATTTTTCTCAAGACTTAGGCGTAAAATTTTTGTTGTAACGAGTTACTACAA
>JALTUD010000348.1 GCA_027047735.1 Flavobacteriales bacterium
AACATTTTTACGGATTCCATTGCTACATCTTTCTGTGTGTAGATTTTTTGGGCTTCAAAATCTACGCTGTAAGATGTACCGTTATCCAACTTGTCCATTGTATGTTGTTGTTTTACTTCTTTGTTCTCCCTTCCAAAGAGTTTTGAAACGGTTACAGTTTTTGATTGTTCTTCTTTAAGTTCTACCGCACCCCAATTTTTGAAGCACAATTTTGCTGTGCCCTTTCCTTCGGTTGTACTTCCCATCATTTTCCCTTTTGTCGATAGGGTGTACTCCACCATTCCGGATTTAACTTCGTAGCGTTTTAATGTTTTATCTTGTGCTTGTGCTATGAGCGTAAAAAGCAGTAAGATTAGAGAAATGGTGTATTGAATATGATGTATCATTTTTGTCATTTTTGATTTTATGTGTTTACTATTAGATGGTCTATGTAAAGAAAATATTCATCGTCTAAGAACACTAAATTCCATTTTCTTTGCACTTACCTCAACTGCGTTAGGGATAGAAACGGCATCCTTTTGCCCTCCCTCCTTTTGGAGGGCAAAAGATATAGTGGATAGCCCGACCCCGATTTACTGAACAAACGTTAAAGCGTTAGCGATATGTTTGTTCAGTAAATTGGGGGAACGCCCTAATAATTATTGTCCTGTATATTCATAAATTGATACATTGTCTACGCTTATGTTCGAACTTCCAACAAACCCTTTGGCTAGACTAGGGTAGGAAACAAATCGGGGTAAAATGTTTGGTAAGTTATTGTTTGGAAAATCATTATAGCATGAAACTACTTCCCAAGTTGTTCCTCCGTCGGTGGTTTTGCAAAGGACGGAAGGGAGAGAAATACTAGCCAATCCGTGCATTTCATCGGCAAAAGATATGCTTTCAAAAGGTGTTCCGTCGGGGGTTGTGTAGGTGGTTTGTGTCCATGTACTTCCTCCATCTGTAGTTTTGTAAAGTATTTTGTTGGTATGTGAGGCACAATATGCTATGTCGTCTGAAATGACTGAAATGTCAGAAATAATATGGCTATCTACGTTGGCATACGTCCATGAAGCACCGTAGTCTTCTGAGTGAGCAATTTTTGGGTCTAAGTTAGGGTCAGGAACTGCATAAACGTTGATTACTCCTGCATCTGTCATTGTCATTCCGGCTACTTCGCTTGTTAAATAAAAATCTACGGTTACTGTTCCTAATAATGAATGTGTGGAATTTGAGAAATAATAGATTTTGTATTGATCCTCAATAACGTTTTGTGCGTTTAATACTTTCACATAGGCTAATACAGCTGTTCTGTCATTATTTATAGCAACTGCTCTTAGTTGGTAATAGGTTATGTTATCAACAAAATCAAAGTCAGCCCATGTTGAGCCACCGTCAGTTGTATATTTAGCCGGTTGTGCTTCGTTGAGCATACTTACTCCATAGTTGGAGTTTGAAAAAACAACCTGACGTCTCGGGTATTTTAATCCGCCTACTGCAATTGGTGCGTTTAGATCATTAGAGTTGAGAGTCGTCCACGAACCACCTCCATTTGAAGTGTGCATTAATTTTACAATTGTATCACTTGCCGATGCCAAGCCAAACAACCATCC
>JALTUD010000349.1 GCA_027047735.1 Flavobacteriales bacterium
ACAAACCGCAACCGGTAATTTTTGCTCGCCTGCGTATCGGGCTTATAAAGTAGGTACGTTGTTGGCACAACTTTACACCTACTATAAGCCCTCAACTCGCAGTCTATGCTCGCATAGTTCTTCGTTTGCCATCGGCTGTCGCCTACTCACTACGGCTCAAGGCTGTTTTTCCTTTTTCTCACGCACTTAACTTAGTTCTATCTTAGGGAACTTCTGTAAATCAAAAGCTATGCAGGGTTACTGCTATATAGAACTGTATCACGTAGCTTTTGAAACACACAACAAACAAAAGATACACACAAGCCACCGCACAAATCAAATATCTTTTGCTTGTTGTGTGTCTTTATATTTGGTTTGAGCTTTCCAAAGAAAAACAAAGCGATTAAAATCACTTTGTTTTTCTTTGGAGATGTGAGCCTCTACGGCGTTGAATGAGTAGTAATGAGAAGTTGTTGAGTGTTAAGTGTAATTAACCTCTACTATAGTCAAGGAAAACAAAAACGCTTTATTAGGCTCATTTCAATATTCAAATGGTATTATCTTCAACAATAATCAACAACTATCAAAAAAAAGTAAAAAAGAATAGGTATAACCGTTTAGTATTTTTAATTTTGGGGAGCTAAATAAATCTTAATTATGAATTTACACGAATATCAAGGAAAAGAAATCCTTAAGAGTTTTGGAGTTGCAATACAAAGAGGTGTTGTAATCGACAAAGTAGAAGATGCAGTTCCTGCAGCCAAAAAACTAACCGAAGAAACCGGAACGGAGTGGTACGTGGTTAAGGCACAAATTCACGCAGGCGGAAGAGGAAAAGGAACGGTTGAAGAAACAGGTTCAAGGGGAGTTGTCCTTGCAAAAGGGATTGACAAAGTAGAAGAAGTTGTAAAAGGAATCTTAGGAGGACACCTTAAAACAGCTCAAACCAACGGAAAAGGTAAAAAAGTAAATAAGGTCTTAATTGCAGAAGATGTTTATTACCCGGGTGCATCAGAACCTGAAGAATATTATATGTCTGTATTATTGAACAGAGATACAGGAAGAAACATCATTATGTATTCTCCGGAGGGGGGAATGAACATTGAAGAAGTAGCTGAAAAAACACCACACTTAATTTTCAAAGAAGAAATCGATCCTAAAGTTGGTATTCAAGGTTTTCAATGCAGAAAAATAGCTTTCAATCTAGGTCTGAAAGGACAAGCGATGAAGCAAATGACAAAATTCGTAGCCGCTTTGTATAAAGCATACGAAGGGAGCGATGCTTCTATGTTTGAAATCAACCCTGTACTTAAAACATCTGACGATAAAATCATCGCCGTAGATTCAAAAGTAACCATCGATGAAAATGCTCTTTTCCGTCATAAAGATTACGAAGCAATGAGAGATTTGTCGGAAGAAGACCCTATCGATGTAGAAGCTAGAGAAGCAGGACTGAACTATGTTCACTTAGACGGAAACGTCGGTTGTATGGTAAACGGTGCCGGATTGGCAATGGCGACTATGGATATTATCAAACTTTCGGGCGGAGAACCGGCTAACTTTTTAGATGTAGGTGGTACAGCAGATGCTGACCGTGTCGAAAAAGCTTTTA
>JALTUD010000350.1 GCA_027047735.1 Flavobacteriales bacterium
TCAAAGGTTCAAGGTTATGGAGAGGAGCAAAGACAGGTGTAGAAGAAGAAATGAAGAATATGGCATTTGTACGTTCAAAAATTGATTTTATAGAATATTTGTTTGCTAAAGATGAGGTAAGTGAAATTTGGTTAACCTTCTCCGATCCGCAACCTAAAAGACCTCGAAAAAGATTGACGTCAAGACTCTTTATCGAACGGTATAAAAATATAATGAAGCCGAACGGCATCATTAGCCTAAAAACAGATAGTGATTTGTTGTTTGAATTTACCCTTGAGCAAATAGAGGAGTATAAATATAAGTCCCTTTTATCATCATGGGATGTTTACGGAGAGTTAGTGCCGAACACCGAAGATAAAGACTTGAAAACACTAATGGAAATAAAAACGTTTTACGAACAGAAATGGTTAGAAGAAGGAAAAAAAATAAAATTCGTAAAATTTATCCCCTAAAATCCGTTAGTCTATTTCCGGTTTAATAGTTGGTTAATTTTAAATTGCTTAATCTCTTTATCTAAGGATTCCCAATTTTGTTTTTTTAATTCTAATTTTACATAAGGAGAATTGTCGATGTATTCGACATCAGGGTGTTGTTCAAAGTTAAATAGTTTTTGAATATTTAAATTTTCAACATTCTGCTTATCTACGTATGCGTATAAGTTTTCAATATGAATAGCATTAAAAAGTATATTTAGAAAATAAAATTGAACATCAAGCCCAACACCTGATCCAATAGAATTAGGATTAATGTAAATTCCCCATTCACAACTTTTTTTGTCGTAATTTACAAAATAAACAACAGCCATTGGTTTATCGTTTTTATAAACCAACCAATAAGCCTTGTCTTTAGATTGATGTAGGGTTTTAATGAAATTCAAGTGCTCTTCTTCAATAATAATATTATTATTGAACATCCATTTCCTTACATTGTCATGATTTCTCCAACGAAGAACTAATTTAGCTTCTTCTATATCTAAGTCTGTAAATGATTTAAAAAAGAATTTATCTCTTTGATAATTAGTGTACAGAGGATTGATTGAATTTGAACCACTTGTATATTCTTTTGTCATTGTTAATAGAAATAAATGTTAAAAGAAGTTTTCTATATCGTTCCGTTATCAACGTGAATATTTTGCCCAGTAATCGATTTTGATTTTTCAGTAAGTAAGAAATAAATGGTTTCAGCTACTGAACTTATATCAACCGGTTTTTTCATAGAAGTTCGTTTGTAAATTCTATTCTTTTGATTATCTGATAGAGTGGAGCTCATTTCGGTTTCCATAAATCCTGCGACAAGGCAATTTGAGCGTATTCCTTTTTCCCCCCATTCACGTGCAGTATTCTTTGAAAAAGCTTCCAAAGCACCCTTCGATGAAGCGTACATAGCCAACCCTTTATATCCGGTATGAACACTTATAGAAGATATATGAATGATGCTGCCTTGTATGTTGTGAAGAAGCATTTGTCGAATAGCATATTTTGTTAAGACCATAGGACTGTAAACATTAACCTTAAACATTTTTTCAACTGCATCAATATTTACGTTAGTTACGATATCATCGTAAGCCAGAGCGGCATTAT
>JALTUD010000351.1 GCA_027047735.1 Flavobacteriales bacterium
GCTCCCAATCTCGATTGAGAACATTCGGAAACAAAATAGAGCGTTTTGCTGTCGGTATGGATAAACGGGACTTTGTCCGAGCCGGGCGTATTGATGATATTGCCCATATTTTTTGCTTTTCCCCACGTTCCGTCTGCTTGTCTTTCGGAATAGTAAATATCTGTTTTTCCAAGTCCTCCGGGACGAGCTGAAGCAAAATAAAGCGTTTTTCCGTCAGCCGAAAGTGAGGGTTGAGCTTCCCAAGTTTGAGCTCCATTGATGTTTTCGCCCAGGTTTTCCAATTCAGACCAAATGTATTTTTTCTTTCCTTTTTCTTCTACAATCTCGTAGTGCGTTCTAAAAATATCGCAGTTAAAATAATTAGCTTGTTTTTCGCAAGAACAAATGTATAATTCTTTGTTGTCCAAAGAAAGTGTAGCACCACCATAACGAGGTCCTACATTGAAAGGGGGAGGCATTTTTTCTCCACGGTCAAAGTCCGAATAAGCATCAGACCGTTTACTTTTGGTAAATTCTTGTATTTTTTGAGTGAGAATGTCGCCTTTAGCCTTGTATTCGTATTCTCTGGTATAAAACATAATCTCATTATCAGGCGAAATCATCGGCAGAAACTCGTCTTTGTCGGCAGAAGATACATTTTTTACCACGGTTGGATTAAAATCGACAGGATTTTTGTAGAAGTTACAATAATAATCCAATTCAGGCATTACTGCTTCTACATCTTCCAGTTGTTTCGGGTATTTTCGGCTCAATTTACTCTCATCGTCCGACGGAAAATCCAAGAATTTTTGAAAAGTTTCGTAGGCTTCGCAATCCTTGTGCTGTTGGTAATAAATCAGTCCCAGTTGATAATAAACATCGGCGTGAAATTCGGGGCAAACATTCAGAATCATTTTGTAGTATTTCAGCGGAATAGAGTAGTCCCCTTTCATCTTTGCACGCGGATAAGTCATTTTGGCAATTTCCCACATAATAGCCGCATTGTCTTCATAGTCAGCTAATAATGATTTGTAAAACTTCATTCGTTGATTGTAATCATACTTTTTTTTATCGTGGGCTTTGTCCCATATTTTAACCGCCGATTTTTCGGTTGGCGGTACACAATTCGGATCAATTTCCTCCTCGTCCTCCTGAGCAATAACAAAAAGAGGAAGAAACAAAAGAATGTAGATAAGATATTTCATAAGGCAAAACAATTTGGCGACGGCAAAAATACAAGAAAACATATTAAACCACCGCGTTCGAGTACTTTTTCTCAAAAGGTATTCCAAAGTTTTCTAATGAGTTGGATTTGGGCGTTCCCATTACGGCATAAAAAAGCGGTTTCGTTGCACTACACCGCTTTTTAACGCCGTAATGGTCGGGCTATCCACTATATCTTTTGCCCTCCAAAAGGAGGGAGGGCAAAAGGATGCCGTTTCTATCCCTAACGCGGTAGAAATTGGCGGATAGAAAGTGAATTAAGTATATCCAATCGTTACCTGCAAGCGGATAAAAAATAAAAATTCTACTTCAAAAGAAAAAGCCAACGTACAAAATACATATTTGATTTTTGCCAACGCTCAAACAAAATCATAAGAAAAAACTATCTTTGAAACTTAAACCTTAAATCCACAAGTGATTTCGTTATGAAAAGTCAAAATACGCATTAGTATTGGTCAAGCACAGTTTTGAGACACGCAAACGTAGCCATAGCTACGGTGAGTATCGAAAAACGAGCATTGTCAATAATGATGCGGAGTTTGGCTTTGGAATAGAAATTCACTTGCGGATTTAAGGTTAAACAAAAATAAGAAGAAAATAAATGAGTGAAGACCAAAAAAAACAACTTGAACAGCAACTGTGGAATATAGCGAACACGCTAAGAGGAAAAATGAATGCAGATGAGTTTCGAGACTACATCTTAGGCTTTATTTTCTACAAATATCTATCTGAAAAGATGAATATTTATGCAAATACTATTCTAAAACCGGACGGAATACTATTTACAGACATTAAAGAAGATACAGAAAACGGGGTAGCATACATTGAAGCCATAAAAGAAGAAGCCGTTTCAACCTTGGGGTATTTCTTAAAACCAAGCGAATTATTTAGCCAAATTGCTAAAAGAGGAAATTCTGATGTAGAAGGAATTTCAAATTTCATATTAGAAGATTTACAAAAAATTCTGACCAATATTCAACTCAGTACAATGGGAACAGAAAGTGAAGAAGATTTTGACAATCTGTTTGAGGATATGGATTTAAACTCTACCAAATTAGGAAAAACACCGGAGGCACGAAACGAAATTATTGCCAAAGTACTTTCGCATTTAGACAAAATAGATTTTAAATTAGATGTAAAGACGTATGGTGATACGTCTCAAAGAGACGTTTTAGGTGATGCCTACGAATATTTAATAGGTCAATTTGCTAGTGGAGCAGGAAAAAAAGCAGGCGAATTTTACACACCGCAAGAAGTAAGTAAAGTGTTGGCTAAATTGGTAACCGTAAATAAAACAAAACTAAAATCAGTTTACGACCCAACTTGTGGTTCAGGTTCGTTATTGTTACGTGTAGCAAAAGAAGTAGAAAGCGTAAGCAATTTTTACGGACAAGAACTCAATCGAACCACCTACAATTTGGCTCGAATGAATATGATTTTGCACGATATTCATTACCGTAAATTCGACATCAAACAAGAAGACACTTTAGAGCATCCGCAACATTTGGATATGCGTTTTGAAGCCATTGTTGCCAATCCTCCATTTTCGGCTCATTGGAGTGCAAACCCTTTGTTTACAAGTGATGATCGTTTTAGCCAATACGGAAAATTAGCACCAAAATCTAAAGCCGATTATGCCTTTGTACAACATATGATACATCATTTGGCAGAAAACGGAACAATGGCAATCGTACTACCACACGGAGCATTGTTTAGAGGTGGAGCAGAACAACATATTCGCAGGTATTTAATTGAAGACCGTAATTATTTAGATGCAGTTATTGGTTTGCCGGCAAATATTTTTTACGGCACAAGCATACCAACGTGTATAATGGTATTTAAAAAATGTAAAGAAAACCCAAACGATATTTTATTTATTGACAGTAGCCAACATTTTGAAAAAGTAAAAACACAAAACATACTGCGACCCCAAGACATAGATAAAATAATCAACACCTACAAAGAAAGAAAAACCATAGATAAGTATTCGTATGTAGCACCAATAACAGAAGTAGCCGAAAACGATTACAACCTAAACATACCAAGATATGTAAACACCTTTGAAGAAGAAGAACCCGTTGATATTGCCCAAGTTGCTAAGGAATTGAAAACCTTAGAAACCAAAATGCAAGAAACCGATAGAGAACTCATTGCATTGTGTGCAGAATTGAATATAGATACACCTTTTTAATTAATGATGAATGTGAAAATCACGAATTATGAAAACCAAGGTTAAAAAGCAGATAAAAACCAAAGCGTGATAAATTGTCACGCTTTAAAAATAACAATATAGCGATAAAATATAGCAGTCCGTTGACCGTTTTTTTTTGGACAACAGAAAATGAAAGCATCAAATGGGAAATTATATGCAACAGATATAGTGTATAAATAAAAAAATGAATAAAAAATTTAAAAACAAATACCGAATAAAATCTGCCAGATTACCAAATTGGGATTATGGAAGCAACGGCATGTATTTTATTACCATTTGCACCCAAAATCGCGAACATTTTTTTGGTGAAATTATTGATGGGAAAATGCAATTAAATGAAATAGGAAAATTGGCAAATCAATATTGGAATGAAATACCTCAACATTTCCCATATGTAAAATTGGGCGAATTTGTGGTAATGCCCAATCATATGCACGGAATATTGATTATTGATAAAACGGATAATGGTGATGACGTATCCGTATCCGTATCCGTATCCGTACAGACGTTGCAATGCAACGTCTCTACCCCAAACGCAACGCCCCAACCACACACCAACAAAAACAAAAAAATGGCAAATATTTCCCCAAAACCGGGGACAATTTCCACCATTATACGTTCCTACAAATCGGCGGTCACCAAAAACGCACGTAAAATCCACGCAGGTTTCGCGTGGCAACCCCGATTTCACGACCATATTATACGAAACGACAAATCATTTCACAACATATCAAATTACATCATAAACAATCCCATAAATTGGAAAGAAGATAAATTTCATGAATAAAAAAGACAAAAACCTAAACCCTAAAAAGAAAAAATAATGCAAAAGCAAGATAACAATAATTTGGGCGTGCCCCAAGGGTCGGGCTATCCGTTATATCTTTTGGTTTGCATAAATGCAACAAACCAAAAGGATGCCACTACTATCCCTCACGCAAAACCAATTACGAATTGAAAATTATGAATAAAAATATAAATAATAGACCGCAATTACGTTTTCCGGAGTTTGATGGAGATTGGGAAGTGAAGAGGTTGGGAGAGGCTGCTAAAATAACGACAGGAAGTACTCCAAGTACATCAATAAAGGAGTATTATAATGGATTGTATAATTTTGTTTCACCAGCAGACATTCAAGGTAATCGTTATGTAAAAAAAACGATAAAAACATTAACAGGAATAGGGGTTTCGAAAGGTAGAGCAATAAAAAAAAACAGTGTAGTTTTTGTTTGTATAGGTTCAACCATTGGTAAAACGGCACAAGTAATTGAAGAATGTATAACAAATCAACAAATAAATTCCTTGGATGGTTTTGATAATTATGATAATGATTTTTTATTCACTTTATTAGAGTTTAATGGAAAAAGAATAAAATTACTTGCAGGAGTACAAGCAGTACCACAAATCAATAAAACTGATTTTTCTAATTTAATTTTCCCATTCCCAACCCTACCCGAACAAAAAAAAATAGCCCATTTCTTCACCACCATAGACCAAAAAATAAACCAACTACAAGAAAAACAAAAAGCCTTAGAGCAATACAAAAAAGGCGTAATGCAACAAATCTTTAGCCAAAAAATTCGCTTTAAAGATGATAACGGCAATGATTTCCCTGAGTGGAAAGTGAAGAAGTTGGGGGAAATAGGATAAATAATCACAGGTAAAACACCAAAGACAAGTAACAAAGCACTATGGAATGGTGATATTGAATTTATAACACCTACAGATATTGATGAAAAGCAAAAATTTCAAGGTGAAACGGCTCGAACAGTTATTAAAAATAATAAATCAATAATATTACCAAAAAACACAATTATTTATACTTGTATTGGGTCTATTGGTAAAATGGCTATCACTACAAAACCATCAATAACTAATCAACAAATCAATTCCATTATCCCAAATGAGGAACACGATGCACATTTTATCTATTATTATTTAAATGTTATTACGCCTTCCATTGTTGCAATAGCAGGAGGTGCTGCAACACCTATAATAAATAAAAGCTCATTTGAAGGATTAAAAGTATTTGTTCCCCTACTTCCCACCCAACGCAAAATAGCCAAAATACTATCCGCCTACGATGACCTGATAGAAAACAACCTAAAACGCATTAAGCTGTTGGAAGAGATGGCACAAAATGAGTTTAATGAGTGGTATGAAAATAATGAGGATTTTACGGAAGTTAATCTCGGTTCAATAATAGGTCACGAAATTGGTGGCGGTTGGGGTGCAGAAGAACAATCAGAAGAA
>JALTUD010000352.1 GCA_027047735.1 Flavobacteriales bacterium
TTGTCTTTTATGTTTCCAATTCGGATTTTAGGGCCCTGTAAGTCTCCTAATATAGCTACCGGATAGTTGATTTCGTCTATTATCTCGCGTATGGTTTTTATTACTTTTATATGGTCTTCGTGTGTTCCGTGCGAGAAATTTAAACGACAGACGTCAACGCCTTCTTGTATGAGTGTCTTTAGCACTTCTTTATCGGACGAGGCAGGCCCGATGGTTGCGACAACTTTTGTTCTTCTTTTCATAGTGTGTAGTGTGTTTCAGAACAAATATAAGGAATTTAAAGGGTTTAATTCTTTAATAAGTGATACTTTCTTAATCTATCGAGTTAAAAACTCTTCAACATAAAGTTCTATTAACCTTGGTAAAGGTTTCTGTGAAAAGTCATCAATTTTAATCCAATTGTGATTCAATTCACTCTCTTTTATTTGCTTATACTCCCAAAAAACAGCATAAATGGTTTGGTGGGAAAGCACGTGTTTTTTAGCTTCTTTTTTTCCTAATAGAATTAAATCACTTGACTCGAAAACAGGCGTTTCTTGTTCTTTTGACGTTTCAATTAATGGAAATTGGTACATGTTTTTCCATATATCCTTTTCTGTTCTTTTCTCCATATAATAACTCCCATTGTTTTCTATTACCAAATAGTTAAAGAAACGCTTACGTTGTTTTGTCTTTTTGGATTTGACAGGGTAGTTTGCTGTTGTATTTTTTGAATGTGCTATACAACTCGCCATAATGGGACAACTGAAACAATCGGGAGATTTTGGTGAACAAACTAATGCTCCAAGTTCCATCAATCCTTGATTATACTCTCCGGATTCTTTTGCCGGCAACAGTTCTTCCGCCAATGATTTGAACTGTTTTTTTCCTTGTGTTGAATCAATTGGGGTATCAACACCAAAATAACGGGCTAAAACTCTATACACATTTCCATCTACAACTGCTTTTCGCTCACCAAAACAGATAGATGATATTGCTGACGCGGTATAATCTCCCACTCCTTTTAAGGATAAAATATCTTTGTAAGTAATCGGAAATTCTCCATTAAACTCATTTACCACTTGTTGTGCCGCTTTGTGTAGATTTCTTGCTCTTGAATAGTAACCTAAGCCTTGCCAAAGGTTTAATATTTCTTCTTCTGATGCCGATGCTAATTCACCAACCGTAGGAAAGTGTTCGACAAATTTATGATAATAAGCTGTTCCTTGTGCTACGCGTGTTTGTTGCAGTATAACCTCTGACAACCAAACAAAATAAGGGTTTTTACTCTCTCGCCAAGGTAAATCTCTTTTATTTTCGTTGTACCAAGACAGAATTTTATTGGAAAAGGTCATTTAGTTTTGAGAGTTGACTATAAACAAGTTCGTTAATTAAAAATATGCAACGTATTATTATACTCATCATACGAGGAAGAGTACTGCTTTAAGCCAAAAGTAGCAGGACCTTGAATAACTGCACCGTCGTAAATTTGGTATTTGCTGCCGTCACAAGTACAACTAATGGTAACATTACTGGAATCCACCGTTGCCGCTCCGCAAGGGGCGTCAACATTATAGGTACAATGCCTATCGTACACCATAAAATTATCTAATGTCTGACGATACACGATTAACCCTTTACTGCCACCCGTAACATAAGTCCAGCCTCCTACTCCACTCAAATTAACGTAGGCAGGTAAAGAGATATTCAGGTAAATATCAACAGGAACATAAGGAACACTTTGATTCTTTTTCTTACATGAAAAGTGAATCAGGGTAAATGCGTTTATCAGTAATAAGAAAAGGACTATTTTTTTCATTCTTGTTTGTTATCTGTTACTATCAACGTAGAACATCAAAAAAAGTTGTTATTCTCTAACCAACTCTATGGTTAACCAAGGAGATTCGTACGAAAAAGACGCCATTTTCATATAGTTGGCAAATTTGGGTAAAAAGACACTTTTTCTTCGGTTTTTTAAATCAATTATCAATTCATCACCAAATTTATTCAACTCGAAATCCTTTTCTTTAATAAATGGTATTTTCAATTTTACGATATATCCGGTTTCTGTATCTATGACTTTTAATGGTTTTTCTAAATGGTAAACCGCCGTCGGGTCTGTATCACCATAAATGGTATCTCCTATTTTTTTAAGCAACTCCATTCCAAAAACTTCTTTCCCTTGATGGGGTACTTTTCTAATAAAAAGCGGGGCAAAACTTTCTTCTATTTCTTGCAGATATTCCTTTTGCTTTTCGATGTATTCTCCAAACAATTCGGATTCTACATCAGGTAATATTCTATTTACAACAACAGCATCAACGTTGTAGCCGTACAATTGTAAATAAGAATATGCTCTTTTACTCTCCTGTACAACCATCCTTTCCGGATTTGCAACGATACGAATAGAACATATTTCAGGATTTAAAAATGCTTGTTGTATGGTTTCTAACTTGTCAAAAAGTTCTTGCATCTCATCATAACCTTTATCTACAGGTATTCCTGTTGCTTTTCTAACAACTTTTCCCAAGGTTTTTATGGCGAATTTTTGTCCGGGAAAAGCTTTTGTAAGCCATGATTTTGTTACCTGAGGAAGACTTAACAAAGTGAGTGTTTCCCCTGTTGGGGCACTATCTATCACGATAACATCGTATGTTTTCTCTCTATAAAATTTTTCTATCCAAAGAAAAGCCGCTCCTTCTTCCATGCCTGGTAAAACGGATAATTCCTCTGCAACTACGTTTTTTACTCCTTGAAATTTAAAGATGGCTTTCATCATCTCCCGCATATTTCCCCAATACTTCTTCATGGAATAATATACATCAAACTCCATACACCACAGATTAGGACTAACAGGTTTGGGTTCAGGTTCCAACTGTATATCCAGTGCATCACTCAAACTATGAGCCGGGTCGGTAGAAATGATTAACGTTTTATAACCATTTTCAGCACATTTTAACGCGGTAGCCGCAGCTGTTGTTGTTTTTCCTACGCCTCCCTTACCGGTAAATAGAATTATTCTCATTGTGTTTCCTCATTAATATTGAACTGCAAAAGTAGTTCTTTATTTTTTGATTATACCATTTGAATATTGAAAAGAGACATTAGAGATACTATCCCAAAAAGTGTGTAAAGTGCAGATTTCTTAATTTTGAAATAAAACCAATAAATTGGTTTTTCTTAACTATTAAATATAGTTGAGATTGGTTTTTGTAAACAAGAATAGAGCTTATACTTCTTTAAAATGTAAAACTTTACTGTACCATCATCTTAAGAACTTTAGAAAAATTATCCGAAGATATCGTTACATAATACATTCCTTTAGTATATTTAGCAACATCAATAATTTCAATTTCTTTTCTTGTTATTCTTTTATCAATTGTCTTACCTAGACTATTTTGAATAACAATTATCTTTTCGTTCTTACCCAAACTATTCAAATCTAACGTATATAATCTTGATGTAGGGTTAGGAAAACCGGAAACATTCCCAACTTCGTTACAATTAATATAAATCACTTTAGAATAACTGTATTTCCCATCATAATCTGTTTGTTTTAATCTAAAATAACCTTTCTTTCCTACATTTAACTTAACACTATATGAATAATCTATCCATTGTACGCTATTCCCTGCACCTTCAATTTGTGCAACAGAATACCATTGTTGTGTTTTTTCATCCAATTGCTCTATAGTGAAATAATCATTATCTATTTCAGAGGCAGTAGCCCAATTAAAAAGAAATGAATTTCCATCACAGCTCCCCGTAAAAGAAACTAATTCGATTGGTAACGGACAAGCAGGGTTAACATTGACAACATCACTTAAAACACAACCGGCACCGTTGTCTATTGTTATTGTATAGTTAGTGCTTACTAAAGGTGTTGCATTAGGGTTTAGAACAGTTGTACTGGACAAACCTGTTGCGGGACTCCATGTAACAACCGAATTATTTTTCTGAGAAAATCGAATACCTTCATTTGAAGCAGACCAATTTGCACTATTTCTCCCTGCAACAGTAAAAGCAGCTGTCCCTCCTGAATTTTCAAGACCCATAGTATGATTTCCCCCATCACTCGGCATTGCTGTTGTCTGCACTTCTATAGAATAATCTGATTCATGTAATATTGTTTGAACTGTAATTCTATTTCCACTAGGATAGTGATCAACATTATAAAACTCTACAATTAACTCTCTATTGGGAGAAACCCCTTGAGTTTCATATCGGATTAAATTCACAGCCGGCTGTCCACCATTTCCCGGATCAATATCTTCCCACGCAAAAGCTATTAAATTATTTGGAGAAGAGGTGTTAGGTAAGTTTTGACCGGTACAACATCCACTCGATTGACCTCCGCTAAAGGTTATAAAGCCATTAGACGAAATATAAAAGGTAGTATAATTACTACAAAAGAAATTAAACGTAAAACCTATTGGCAAAGCTCCGGAAACCTGATCGTCTCCTAAAGAAACCGTAGTTGCAGCAGCTGTTAATGTTCTTGTCGAAAACCCAATCGAAGCGACATCATAGGAATTACAATTCGCAGGGAAATTGGTAGTAGGGTATAAGGTTATTGTTCCACCTCCTGTACACTGATCGTTTCCAGCATTAACAAACAAACTCTTAATTGTTTTTGAACCCGTAATTGTACCACAAGAACTATTAGTTACACAGTAATAAGTGGTAGTTATTGAAGGAGTAACTGTAATTGTATTTCCAGAACCGATTGATGTTCCTAACGGTTGTTGCCAATCATAAGTTACTCCTGTACATGAAGATTGTTTGGTAAATAACACCCCTTCATTTGAAGCAGACCAATTTGAGCTATTTCTTCCGGCAACAGCAAAAGCTAGGGTTCCTCCGGCATTTTCTATCCCCATAGTATGACTTCCTCCATCACTGGGCATTGTTGTTGTTTGTATCTCAATGTTTCCGGATTCATGTAATATAACCTGAGCCGTAACTCTATTTCCGCTAGGGTAATGATCTACATTATAAAACTCAACAATTAACTCTCTATTGGGAGAAACCCCTTGAGTTTCATATCGAATTAAATTTACTGCGGGTTGCCCGCCGTTTCCCGGATCCAAATCTTCCCAAGCAAAAGCTATTAAATTATTCGGAGAGGAGGTGTTAGGCAAATTTTGACCGGAACAACAACCACTCGATTGACCTCCGCTAAAAGTTATAAATCCATTTGAGGAAATGTAAAAATCAGTATAATTATTACAAAAGAAATTAAACGTAAAACCTATTGGTAAAGCTCCGGAAACCTGATCATCCCCTAAAGATACGGCAGTTGCAGCAACTGTTAACGTTCTAGTCGAGTACCCTATTGAACTTATTGAATAATTATCACAAACTACCGGTGTGCCGGCAGTTAGTATTACAGGAGTTCCTCCACATGATTCATTAGGAGAAGCAGTAATATTAACTTGACCTAAACTGTCTTTCCCCCAAAAAAACAGCATTAAAATAATAAAAATTCCCCTTTTCATATACCTTATAATTTTTAGTTTTTTTATCCACAAATAAAATCCTGTTACAAAACTCTACATCATTATTGGCTATACCAACTTTTAGATACTTACTGTAGCTAAAGTTACACTTGCGTACTCATACCATTTAAACATTGAAAAGAGTATCAAAACTATGCTAAACCACTAGTGCATATTTTGACTTTTCA
>JALTUD010000353.1 GCA_027047735.1 Flavobacteriales bacterium
TTTCTATTCGCCAATTTCACTCGCGTTAGGGATAGAACGGCGTGTTTGAACTCCTTTTGTGTTGTTGCACTTATGCAACACAAAAGAGTGAGTAGTGATAGCCCGACCTTTTTTAGCAAAACAAACGTTTCGCCTTAGCGATATGTTTGTTTTGCTAAAAAAGGGAACGCCCTAAACATTTTATACTATTTAAACATTCAAATGGTATTAATTATCGCTAGGTGAAAAGTCAAATTTATCGGGGCTTACCAGGTTGGTTTTTACTGCAAACAGGACGATTCCCGCAGTGTTTCCTACGCCTAATTTTCGCATAATGTTTTTTCGATGTGTATTGACGGTGTGGTTGCTGATGTGGAGTACGACGGCTATTTGGGCATTGGTATAGCCTTCGGATATGAGCTTTACTACGTCCATCTCTCTGTCGGATAATGAGATGGGTGAACAGTCGCTCTTGGTTGATGATAGATTTACTTCGTCTTTTTTTAACTCGTTCAATACTTCTCCGCAGAAAAAATGTTTGCCGTTGTAGGTTTCTTCGATGCTTTCTATAATTTCTTCGGGCGGGCAATCTTTTTTAAGATGACTGAGCAAACCGTTTTTCAGTGCTTCGTTAATTTCTTCTTTTTGTGGCGAATGTGTTATTCCTATGGTCTTTGTAGTTGGACTGATGAGTTTTATTTTTGCAATATCTCCGGTAGAGAAATCTTTGGAGGTGTAATCTATCAATATAATATCGGGGCGATTTGTTTTTAAGTGTTCGTAAACTGTTTCATTATCTCCGGAATCAAAAAGAACGGTAAAGTTAGTTTGCTGTTCCAACAATGAACGAAGTCCCATTCTTACAATGGTGCTGTTATCAACAATGGCTATACTTATCATACTTAAACGATTATTCGTTTCATTGCTCGAATGGTTCCGTAGTGCAATGCTTCGTGTACATTATTAAACATGATTGCTTCTTCGATGCTGTTGAGCGTTATGCCGTAACTGGTCGGATAGGCAGGATATTGTTTAAAAAGTCCGTTTTTGTAGTCGTTTTGCAAGTCGTTGGGCGTTGATGGTAACAACTGTAAAACTTCGTTCCACAGTTCTTGCGAGAGAGCTTGTTTTCCGGTGCTTCCTTTTTTGTATTGTTCGATTACCGTTTCGCTTATCGCTGTTTGTTGACCGGCTAATTTATAAAGTAATACTTGTTGAGTTACCAAAACATGAACCACCTGCCAACCTATACTGTTGTTAAATGACTTGGGGATATGATTTAGGTCAATTAGAGATAAAGCCTTGACTTCCGTTAAGATGTTTTCTCTTGTGGTTTTGAGTAATTGAAATTGAAAATCCATTGAAAATGATGAAACGAAAAAAATAAAAAAGAAACCCATACAGATTTGAGGTTTGTTAAACTTCTGTCTAACATGGTTGAGGACGCAACTTCGGGTCTGTAATCCGTCTGACAATCTTACGAAAGGACGGCACGCCATTGCCAAAGTAATTAATCCCCAATAAAAATAATTGTTAAGTTTAAAAAACTGTACTGTATGGGCGACTTTCGTCTGGAATTAAAACGAACCTCTTCGGGTGTCAATTCCTATTTGTAAAAATACTACATTTGTAGCAAAACACAAGCGGTAAATGAAATTTTTTCTGAAAAACATTATTCCTGCTCCTTTAATCGATGAGGATTTAAGTGCTTCGGAGATTTGGGGAAAAGAAATTGAGTTGGAGTGTAGCCAACGCTATTTTTTGTCCTCGGGTTCGGGCAAGGGCAAAAGTACTTTATTGAATATTCTCTACGGATTGCGTAAGGATTACGAGGGGATTGTGTTTGCGGAACAACGAAAATTGAAAGATTTCTCGATGGATGATTGGGCTGAATGGCGTAGTTCAAAATTGGCATATTTACCTCAAAATTTACAGCTGATAAATCATTTAACCGTTTATGAAAATTTGGTCTTGAAAAATCAATTAACCGACAGCTATTCTTCTGAAGAAATACATTCTTTTTTGGATAAATTAGGGATTACGGAATTAAAAGACAGAATGGTTTCGACCTTATCAATCGGGCAACAGCAAAGAGTTGCGTTGATTCGCTCGCTTTTGCAACCTTTTGATTTTCTTTTGTTAGACGAACCTTTTAGTAATTTAGATGAAGATAATATTCAAAAAGCTTTGGATTTGGTACACGCTATCTGCAAACAACAAAATGCCGGTTATTTGATTGCTACATTAGGGTACGATTATGGTATAAAAACAAACAAAATGCTGTTGCTATGATGTTAAAGACCGTTTTTTCCAAATCGGGCGATAGAAAAACCTTGGTTTTTGCGGGTATCGGTGCGACCATAGGTTTGGTGTTGCTAATGATTGCCGTACAAATATATGTAGATGTGTACTCTATCGTTCAGGACAAGAATAAACAGAACGATTATATTGTTTTGAAAAAGGGAATTTCAACCTTAAACACTTTGGGGCTGAAATCCTCAAAATTCACACCGGATGAATTAGATGAATTATCAAAGCAAGATTTTGTATCTAAAGTTGCTCCTTTTAAAAGTGGAAACGGATTTGAAGTATTGGTTATTTTGAGTTTCGGAAGCGGGAATTTTCCGCCTTTTTCTACTTTGGCTTTTTTTGAATCTTTACCCGATGATTTTTTGGATGTGCAACCCAAAGAATGGAAATGGCAGGAAGGCAATAAGGAAGTTCCGATAATTCTCCCCAATACTTTTTTAGATGCTTATAATTACGGAATTGCTCCTTCTATGGGAGCACCGCAAGCAAGCAAGGACTTAATCAAAAGTGTACGATTTCAATTGAAAATATCCGGAGATAAAGGTAACGCTCTTTACTTTGGAAAAGTGGTTGGCTTTTCGGATAGAGTAAACTCCATTCTTGTTCCCGATAATTTTCTCTGTTACTTGAATAAAAACTATGGAAACGGAGATACTGAACAATTTTCAAGAATCATAATAGCAACTACAAACAAGCAAAATCCAAAGATAAAAACCTACCTGAAAAGCCACAATTATGAAACCAACAACGAATTAATCAAAGAAAATATGATGCAACAAATAGCCTTAGGATTATTTAGTTCGCTTAGTTTTATTGGTATTGTCATTGTGTTTCTTTCGGTACTAAACTTATTATTGTATGCTCAAGTAAGTATTGCCAAAAATAAAATTCAAATTAAAATATTATTTCTTTTAGGATACAAATGGCAGGCAATAGCCAAAGCGTTGCTACGGCAATTTGTTTGGGTTTACGGAGTTGTCTTTCTCATTGCATCAATACTCTTGATTGTTTTAAAATGGTTCTGGTCTGTATGGTTGCAGAATATTATGAGTATTCATGTGTCTGTTTTCGCCTCAATCATTACCTTTGTTGTCGGTTTGGCATTTATATTGCTATTTTTGTTCCTAAATTACAATAACATCAAAGTACAAGTAAAAAACTTGTTTGAAGCATAAAATTAAATCATTAAAAATTGTTAAAAAAATAAGAGGAAAGCATCTTCGCAAAAATTCTTTCGTTGGGAGAGTATATTTTTGATAAAAAAATAAACGATTATGAAACATCTAATATTGTTAGTACTGGTAGGATTGGGATTGAGTATGCAAGCTCAATACAAATTAAAATTTAAAATTGAAGGATTGGGAGATACCACCGTATATTTGGCAAAGTATCTGGGAAACCGCTTGTATTATGCCGACACAACAGAATCAAAAAACGGCGTTGCTATATTTAAAAAAGACCATTATGACGGAGGGGTTTATGCCGTAGTTGTACCTGGACCAAAATACTTTGAATTTATTATGGCGGATAAAGATGTCGAAATTCAAACCAATCCGGACAACTTTATCAAACATATGAAGGTTATTAAATCTAAAGAAAATAAAGTTTTTTATGATTACATACACTTTATCAACCTAAAGAAACCGGAAGCTAAAAAAATAGCTGAAGCAAAAACAAAGTTAGACCCTAAAAAAGACAAGAAAAAAATAAAAGAGTTGGAAGAAAAGGGGAAATCTTTGGACTTGGAAGTAAAAAGCTATCAAAAGAAATTGGCAAAAGAAAACAAAGATTTGCTAGTAGGCAAAATTCTTAATATGTCTATCGACCCCGAAATTCCTACGAATATTAAAGAAAACGACACACTAAGATACAAGTATTACAAAGAACACTATTGGGATAATATCGACCTGTCGGACGATAGATTGGTACGTTCGCCGATTTTCCATAACAAACTGGAATTTTACTTCAAAAAAATGTTATTACAACACCCCGATACCATCTGCGACAACGCACACAAACTCATTTCTAAAATTCAAGAAGGAACCGATATGTTTAAGTACGTGGTTCACTACATTACTTACAACTATGAAACCTCAAAAATCATGGGAATGGACGGTGTGTTTGTCTGTATGGCAGACACGTATTATTGCCCACCTGAAAAGACGAAAGCCTTTTGGATTGACAGTGCCAAACTTGTTGAATTGTGCGAACGAAAAGACGCTTTAAAACCTTTGTTAATCGGCAAAGTTGCTCCCAACCTTCGCTTGGCGGACACCACAGAGAAACACTGGGTAAACCTGCACAAAGACGTAAACAGCAAATACACAGTACTCGTTTTTTGGGCTGACGACTGCGGACATTGTAAAAAAGAGATGCCTAAAATTAAAGAGCTTTACGACGAACTGAAAAGCAAAGGAGTTGACGTAGAGGTGTATGCCGTAAACACCGCTTTAGAAACTACAGGCTGGAAAAAATTCGTAAAAGAACACAACTTAAATTGGATAAACGTATCGGATTTTCCTGACGCAAATAAACATCCTGAAAAGTACATTTACGAACAACAAGTAACCGATTTACAAAGTCTAAACTTTAGAAAAACCTATGATATTTTCAGCACGCCTCAAATCTACCTTTTAGACAAAGACAAGGTTATCATTGCTAAAAAATTAGATGCACTTAACTTGGCAAAAATCTTAGAAATAAAAGAAGGTTTGGACGAAATGGAGTTCACTAAAAAAGAAACAAAAGCCAAAGAAGAGGAAGAAAGAAAGCGAAAAGAGCGTGAAGCAAAGCAAAAAGACGAAAAAGTAAAGCAATAAAATAATTTGGGCGTTCCCCCAAAAGCAAAGAAGTGCGTTCTCTTATCGAGAACGCACTTCTTTGCTTTTGGGGTCGGGCTATCCGCTATATCTTTTGCCCTCCAAAAGGAGGGAGGGCAAAAGGATGCCGCTTCTATCCCTAACGCAAGTGGAATGAGTGCTAAGAAAGTGAAAATTTTTAATTTTTTCAGGTGTCAAAAATTCAAACTTACTCACTATACTTCAATATTTTGAGATGCGATATAACTTCCTGTCCACGCGGCTTGAAAATTAAAACCGCCTGTGAGTGCGTCTATGTTTAATAGTTCGCCTGCGATGAACAGGTTAGGATATTTTTTAGTCGAAAAGCGGGTAAAATCCATTTCTTTTAAATCAACTCCTCCACAGGTAACAAACTCTTCTTTATTAGTGTTTTTCCCGTTGATTTGTATTTGAGAATTTTTAAGCACCTCGGTTAATTTATTTAGGTCTTTTTTACCTATTTCGCCCCATATTTTATCCTTGGGTATTTTTGTGTAAGCTACTAATGAACTCCA
>JALTUD010000354.1 GCA_027047735.1 Flavobacteriales bacterium
CTCCTTTTGTGTTGTTGCACTTATGCAACACAAAAGAGTGAGTAGTGATAGCCCGACCATTACGGCGTTAAAAAGCAATGTAGTACAACGGAATTGCTTTTTTATGCCGTAATGGGAACGCCCAAATTATAAAAAACAGCAATATTACAAATATGAAAATTGAAATTATCAACAAATCAAAACACGCTACGCCTCATTATGCCACGACTTTATCGGCAGGTGTGGATTTGAGAGCGAATTTGGAAGAACCGGTAGAACTGTTACCTTTACAAAGAAAATTGATTAAAACAGGATTGTTTATTGCTTTGCCTGAAGGATATGAAGCACAAGTGCGTCCGCGTAGTGGGTTGGCTTACAAGAAAGGGATTACAGTACTCAATTCACCGGGGACAATTGATGCGGATTATCGTGGTGAGATTGGTGTTTTGTTAGTAAATTTGTCCAATGAGCCATTTGTGGTGGAAGATGGAGAACGAATTGCTCAGTTGGTCGTGGCAAAGCACGAAACGGTTGAATGGCAAGAGGTTGAACAATTGAAAGATACTGCCAGAGGTGCAGGTGGTTTTGGTAGTACGGGAACAAAATAAAAGGAAAAAATGATTACACAGGATCAGTTAAAAGATATAAAAAAGCGTTTAGATGCTTTGTATGGATATTTGCATATCGAGGAGAAAAAAATGCAGATAGAAGAGGAAGATTTAAGGACGCAAGACCCTGATTTTTGGAATAACCCTAAAGAAGCAGAGGCTTTGTTGCGAAAGTTAAAGCATAAGAAATATTGGGTGGAAACTTACAATAAAGTGTTGGAAGAATACGAAGATTTGGAAGTGTTGTATGAGTTTTGCAAAGCCGGTGAGGCTACGGAAGAAGAAGTGCAAGAAGCCTACGATTCTTTATTAGAAAAAGTAGAGGAACTGGAGTTTAAAAATATGTTGAGTGCCGAGGAAGATTCGCTGAATGCGGTATTGCAATTGACTGCCGGTGCCGGTGGTACGGAGAGTTGTGATTGGGCGGGAATGTTGATGCGAATGTACATTATGTGGGCTGAAAAACACGGAATGAAGGTCAAAGAAATCAACTATCAAGCCGGTGATGTTGCAGGAGTAAAAACCGTTACCTTGGAAATTGAAGGTGATTTTGCTTTTGGTTATTTAAAAGGAGAAAACGGTGTCCATCGTTTGGTTAGAGTTTCGCCTTTTGACTCTAACGCCAAAAGACATACTTCTTTTGTTTCGGCTTATGTATATCCATTGGTAGATGATACGATTGAAATTAAAATAAACCCTGCTGACATTACATGGGAAACATTCCGTTCGGGTGGTGCAGGAGGACAAAATGTAAACAAGGTAGAAACAGGGGTTCGACTACGACACAAACCTTCGGGAATTATTATTGAAAATACGGAATCACGTTCTCAGTTAGGGAATAAAGAAAAAGCGATGCAATTGCTTAAATCTCAATTGTACGAAATAGAACAACGCAAAAAACAAGAATCAAGAGCAGCAATTGAATCGGAGAAAAAGAACATCGAATGGGGTTCTCAAATCAGGAGTTACGTATTGGATGATCGTCGAGTAAAAGACCATAGAACAAATTACCAAACGAGCAATACCGAAGCGGTTTTAAACGGGGAAATTGACGATTTCTTAAAGGCGTACTTAATGGAGTTTGGAGGGTAGAAACAGACATATTTTATGAACAGAAAAAAACTATCCTTTCTCAACACTCAATTGATTGATGAGATAACAAAATACGGAGCTACTCAAATTTTTCCCAAAGGTACTCAACTATTAAAAGAAGGACAATCGGTTAAAGTTGTCCCCATAGTTTTGTCCGGATTGGTCAAAGTTTGCTCGAGGTTTGAAGAGCGAGAGTTGTTGCTCTACTATATTGAACCTCAACAAAGCTGTATCATGACTTTTTACGCCGCACTGAACAATGAATCGAGTAAGGTTTTTGCTGTAACGGAAGAAGATACGGAGGTTTTACTTCTGCCCGTACGTTTTTTATCTGAATGGATAAAACAATACAGCGACTTTAACAATCTGTTCTACAGCCAATTTAACCTAAGATACACCGAACTTTTAGACACAATAAAGCACCTCTTAGTCGATAAGATGGATAAACGACTTTATGAACATCTGAAACGAAAATCAGAATTAACAGGAGGTGCTCCTATTCAATTAAGCCACCTTCAAATAGCCAACGAATTGGGAACGGCACGTGAAGTCATTTCGCGTTTGCTCAAAAAATTAGAAAATGAAGGTTTAGTAAAACTAACAAGAAAAGGAATAAAAATCCCCCCCTTGTGACTGTAGTCACGAACAAATGGTTATTAAATCTATAAATTTGCATTATTACTAACCAAATAAAACAAAAATATCATGAAAAAAAATATGGGAAAATGTGACAGAATCCTAAGAGCGGTAGGAGCTGTAATTATTGCAATACTTTATTTAACAGGAGTATTAACAGGAACGTTAGGAATGGTATTATTGGTCGTTGCACTGGTTCTATTATTAACTAGTCTTATGGGATTTTGTCCGGCATATACGATCTTCGGAATGAAAACTTGTTCGAAATGCTCTATTGATAAATCTGACGAGTAAAATTTATTCATCAGATTTATTTAACCTTAAATTTAAAAAAAGAATTAAAAGCTCAACTCTAGTTATGAATTGGGCTTTTGTTTTTTGATTTTATTAGACCGACTCATTGTAATCTAAGTTACAGACCTCACACCCTACATTCAACTTTCATTTTGATTGCTTATCTTTACAAAAAAATGACAATTATGAAGTGGAAATTATTTTCGATAGGTGTTTACACCAGTTTTCTTTTTCTTATTGGTTGCGGTAACGGCGAGACACAACAAATTTCAGATGCTCAACAACATACAAAAGAAGCCAAAGAGAAAAGCAAAGAACAAGGTGTTCACTCCAACTTTGTGTTGAATGAATCGTGCAAATCTTGCCATGAAAACATTTACGAAGAATATAGTTCTTCTATGCACGCTAATGCTTCTATTTTCAAAGACCCTGTACATAAAGCTATTTGGGATAAACATCCTAAAAATAAAAAAATGCAACAGTACGTTTGTGCCAAATGCCATACGCCTGCAGCTAATAATTTTAAAGACTTAGTTACAGAAGGTAAACATCAAGTTCCTGATGCAAATAATCTCACTCATTTAGAAGGGGTAGCTTGTGCATACTGTCATAGAATTGAAGCGATAAAACCCGGAGAAAAAACAAATACCAATGTTATAGCTTCTAAAAGGAAGGAGTATTTTGGAAACATTAAAGAACATGCTGAAGCAGGATTTCACACCATAAAAACGAACAACGAATTATTTTTAAACGGTAATGTTTGCATTGGTTGCCACTCTCACAAACAAAATAAACACGGGCTTTCGGTTTGTACTACGGAAATTAACAACACAGAAAATGAAAACTGCATCACCTGCCACATGCCCGAAACCGATGATTCGGTTGCTGTCGGAAACAAACGAACGAAACATCATTTTCATGGTTTTGCCGGTATGCACAACAATCAAGAATTATTAGGAGAATATATCGACATAGTAGCGGAGAAAAAAGATAACCAAATTGTAGTTACCGTTACCAACAATGCTTCACACGCTTTGCTTCTTCATCCGCTAAGATTAGGGTTACTAAAAGTAAGCGTTACCTCAACAGACGGAACAACTAAAGAGCTGGAGCCGGTTAAATTTATGCGTGTTTTGGGTAAAGACGGTAAACCTGCACCTCCGTGGGTGGCTGATACGGAATTAAAAAATACCGTTTTACAAGGAAAAGCATCTAAAACCTTTACTTTTGACGCCGAGTTAAGTACTGATGATAAAATTGATATTACTTTAGGTTACTTTCTCGTTAACCCGAAAATGCTTGACAAATTAGGACTTCAAGATAATGACGAAATTAAACAATTTCACGTTCTAAAATCAATTTCTATTTAGATGAATACAAATCGTAAATCACGTCTTATCGTAAGCAAACCGCCTTTTGTTTTAACGCTGAAAAAAATGCACGAAAACAAAAGAAGCTTAATCGGTGGGAACATAGAACCCAATGAAAAGCCAATCGAAGCTATGATTAGAGAAGCCAAAGAAGAAGCAGGGATTACACTTTCCAAAGACGATATTTCGCTAATTAAAGAAATCCATTACACCAAAAATAATATTTCGTATCAACGGTATTACTTTTTGCTAAAACAACCGGAACAATATCATTTTACTTTAGGTGAACCTGATAAATTTGAAGCCTTGGAATGGGTTGATTTTAACGATGTTTCGGAGAGCTTTAAAAAGACGGACAGGAAGGTTTTAGTTGAAATAAATGGTAAAATCTCCTAAGCTATCAACACAATTGCCAGTACCGCACATAAAATCCCAACCCAATTAGAACGCGATAATTTTTCTCTGTAAAAAACAACCCCCAAAACAGCCGACAAAATCACAACTCCCGTACTAACTATCGGGAATACTTTACTCGGATGAAAACCAGAATACTCTAACGCCTTAAAAAAAGATATTAAAGAACCGTAATTGGGAATCCCCAAGAGTATTCCCGCTAAAACATTTTTTAACACGAAGTTAAAACGTTGTTCTTTGAGCGAACGCAAAACGACAATTCCTACACCAAATAAAGCAGCAACAACAAACAATACAAAAAAGAATGCCGGTGCTTCTCCTTCTTCAATAGCGGTTTGCTGAGCAAAATTAAAAACCGAGTCGGCTATCCCTTGCCCTACGAACACAAAGACAATCAACCAAATATATTTTTTATCAAATGATATTTTACCGTTTTGAGTAGAGGAAAGATATATCCCTAACAATGCTAAAATAAAAGCTATAAACGTTTTAATTGTAAAATTAGAATTCGGATAAATGACTAAAGCTACCGCAACCGGTATAACTAAAGACATTTTATTGGCAACTGTTGTTATGGCAATTCCTACCTTTTGCGTACCCGTAGCGTATAAATCAAATACTACAATAAACAACGCCCCCACCACAACGGCATAGGGCAACCAATCCGCACTCACTATATATGTCCCTGAAATCTTAATCGGACTAGTCATATAACCCAAAGTCGCCGCAGTTACATAATTAAAAATCAACGCCTGTAAATTATCCACGCCATACTTATTGAACAGCTTAAATATCACAATTAAAACTCCGAAAAGCCCAATTGTCAGCAATATATATATCATTTGTTTTTTACAATTATTAGTTTATCTCCTCCGTAATTTTCCGTTTGAAAATCACGAACAGCAATTTGTGGTGCTTTCAAGCCTCCGTTAAAAAATTTATCCCCGATATAAATTCTAGCCTCATCCCAAACACCTTCATCTAAAAAGTGTTGCAGAGTAGCTCTTCCCCCTTCCACCAACACCGAAAATAGTTCCCGCTCATACAACCAATTCATCATTTCTTGTAATAATTCAACAAACGGTAACTTTACATACATTAACTTCCCTTTTTGTTCTGTTTTATATTGATTAAAAACATACGTCTGCACCTCACCATTCATCACGTGATATGATTCTGAAATCTCTAATTTTTTATCAATTACCAATCGAATAGGACTTCTCCCCAATAGTGTACGAA
>JALTUD010000355.1 GCA_027047735.1 Flavobacteriales bacterium
TAAGAATACTAAATTCCATTTTCTTTGCACTTACCTCAACTGCGTTAGGGATAGAACGGCGTGTTTGAACTCCTTTTGGTTTGTTGCATATATGCAAACCAAAAGAGTGAGTAGTGATAGCCCGACCCATTTTAGCTAAACAAACGTTTCGCGAGAGCGATATGTTTGTTTTGCTAAAATGGGGAACGCCCTAATTATCTTTTTCAATATACAAATTATAATTGTTTAATTGCATGGTGTCTTTTTGATAATTTTTAGGTATTTCGTACTTTTTGTTGACTAAGGCAAATTTATGATGAAAGGGGATTACTGCGTCTAAACTGATAAAGGCATAGCGTTGATAATATCCGTGCAAATCCCATCGGTCAACTAAGTTCGGGTCGAGTGAGATAATACTGTACGCCGGAATGATTTGTAGAGTTTGATTTATATCTGTTAGCTTTTCCCTGTCTTTTTGAAGTGTTCCGAAAAAATGAATATTTAATATTACGGCAACCAACAAAAGGATATAACTCCCTGTTTTAATGCGTTTGTACGTTCGTTCCGGTAGGTGTTGAACAAAAATTTCTACTTTGGTATGTAACAGCAACCAGAGGGCAATTGCAAAAAAAGGAAAGGTTGCCAAAATGTAGAAGCCACTTTGTTTGAGACTGACCATTATTGGCAATACACCCGACAAACCTAAGGCTATAAATGTATAGGCTTGCTTTCGGTAAATAAATTTAGGATTTCTTTTTCGGGTTGAAAAATAGAGTATTACAGCTAAAATTAACATTGGAAGCAATTCTTGCAACATAGCTCCTATTATGAAGAAACGTGTGGTTACGGTTTGTACATTACTGAGACTTCCTACAATTTGTTTTTGGATATATAACCATAGACTTTCTTTGCTTTCGGGAAATAGGATAAATAACAAAACAAACGGTATAATAAGGAAAGTAACATACAAAAGGGTATTGGTAAAAAATTCTTTTACGTTTGGTTTTTGTTTACTGAAAATCATCTGCCAAAATGGTAACGATAATGGAAATAAAGCCACAACTCCTTTGGTTAACACGCCTGCAAATAAGAAAAATCCGGCTATTGCCATGTATTTTTTTTGTGCTTTTTTTTGTGCTTTCAGATAATAATACACGGAAAAAACTATGAATATCATCATGGTATTCTCCAACATATTGTTGGACGCTGACCACGTTACCAAAGGTACTGATACCCAAAACAATAACGCTAACCAAAAGGTGTGTTTTGCGTCTTTTCCGATAATTTCTTTGCCTATCTTGAACATTCCGAACCCCGTTATTATAAACGTTAGTACGGAATACAATCTTTCTACCCAAAAAGCATCGCCGAATATTCTAAAAAAAAGACTTTGTATTCCCATCGCCAGAGGTGGATGCTCGTAAAAGTGCGGATAGAGTGTTTGCGTAAGATGTAAGTCCCAAAAGCTACCGATTCCGTGAGCTAAATTATGAGCAATTGTAGCGTATAAAAGTCCGTCCATAAACATTCCTTCGGAAAATAAATGAGGACTGACTATTCCAAAAAAAACGGCAATTACAA
>JALTUD010000356.1 GCA_027047735.1 Flavobacteriales bacterium
GTAGTAGAGATTTTATTTTTATCAATAGCGTAAGCAAATGCTTGACGAACCAATTTATTGTTAAACGGAGGGCGAGTAAGATTAAACTCATAGTAATCTACTCCCATTTCCGGTTTTCTGTCCAAAATTGTTTTGGGTGGAATCTTATTGAAATTAACTATATTATCTGAAATTACAGAAGCTATTTTAGATGCCGGCAACCCATGAATAAGAGAAAGTTCCCCTTTTTCAAAAGCCTTTAATTCTTTCATTTTACTTGAAACATACTTAAATTCAATTGTATCTAAATAAGGTAACCGATTGCCTTCTTGATCTTTTAGGTAGTAATTAGGGTTATAGGTTAGTACAATGTTTCCTTTATCATTTAGTGAATGAAAGACAAAAGGACCGACTCCAACCTTACAATCTTTACCATATTTTTCATAAGCCTCTTTTGCAATCACCGAAGCCGGAACATCCGCTAAACCGTAAATAAAAGAATTACTTGGTTTTATTAGTTTTAGTACTAAAGTACTGTCATTTATCACTTTTATTCCGGAAATTGAGTTGGTTTTTCCTTCGTAAAAATCATTAGCCCCTTGCAATCTGTCTTTAAACAAAGTATTAAATCCGTGAGAAAAATCTTTCCTGCTCAACAATTCAAAAGAATATTTAAAATCACTAGCGGTAACTTTTCTCCCTTTGGCATTCGTAAAACATGAATCATCATGAAAATAAACATCATTTCTTAAAAAGAATGTGTATTCCGTTTGCTCTTCGTTTGTTTCCCAATCTTTTGCAATAGCAGGAAGAACAGAAAGATCTTCAGCATCAAAACGAACCAATCCATCGTGAATTTGGGAAACTATTTTCGATGAAGAAGCATCGATAATATCCAAAGGAAAAAAAGTGGTCTTCCTTTTACTGACGGCAAGCGTAAGTCGTTTACCGTAAACAGCCTTAGAACCTTTGATTTCCCGTTTGTTGTTTTGTTCTTCTTTTCCTGAATGTTCAGTGTCATTTTGACAACTCAACATAAAGAGAAAAAACAGAAAATATATTAGGATTGAATGTTTCATAAATTATCAAAAAATACAACTACAAGAATACATACAATTTTTCATATAACAAAACTGCTTTTCATTTTTCCGATACAAAATCATAGTTTAACTCAAATTATGAAAGAGGTTTTATTATAAAATCTTAAATCCGAAAGTGAACCTCTATTACAAAGCCAAACTCCACATCACTATTGACAATGCTAGTTTTTCGATACTCACCGTAGCTATGGCTTCGCTTGCGTGTCTCAAAACTGTGCTTGACCAATAATAATATGCATTTTGACTTTTCATAACGAAATCACTTGCGGATTTAAAGTAAAAAACAAAGTTTAGAGCATATCCGGACAATAAATTGTTTTAACTCTTTGTAACCAAAGTAAAATTTGAGTATATTAGATGCATAATGAAAGAACAGAAAAAAATATCCACCGGAAAAGTCAAGCGAGCGGCAAAATTAATCGCCACCGGAGCAAAGTTAGGCGGTAACTATGCCAAGTATTATGCAAAATCTGCTTTGGG
>JALTUD010000357.1 GCA_027047735.1 Flavobacteriales bacterium
GGGTTACTCCTCCGGATACATTATAATTCATTTGGTTGTATAGTGCTCGGGTAGGTGTGCCGTCGTGTCCGATAACTGTTTGTAACTCACTAAAAACTGCTTGTTCATTGTCATCATCTATATAGTGCATACCACTTTCGGGATTGGCTCCTAAAATATCTATCGGCCATGAAAATCCTGTTGCTGCATCTACTCCCGTGATATAACGATACCCGTAATCCATTTCACTTAATTCAACTCCGGACTCAAACCCCGATTTGAATAGTAGCTTGAGTGGAGGTAATTCTGCTTTATCTTTTTTACAAGAGAAAAAAAAGCCTGCAACGATAATTATTAGAAAGGATAGCGTTTTTACGTTTATCAGTCTGTTTATCATGTTCTTATTATTTTTTTTAGCAACCTTTTTAATCTTCAATCGTCTTCTGTTTGAATTATTTTTATTAAATTGCTAACGTACTTTTAAATAACGTTCATTTTGTAAATGTAAACTAATTATGTCTTTACGCTGTTTATTTCTTTTTATTTCTTTATTCCTTATTGAAAGTGGGTTTATTTTAGCTCAGGAAATACATACACTTTCTGTTCATAACAGAGAACAAGCCAAAGTATTACTTTCAAGTAATAGTCAATTTCTATTACTGGGCGAAACAATTGAAAATGATAAAAAATCAATCTTGTTTACGCGAGTAGATGCTAAAGGAAACGTGATACATTCTAAAATATTGTCTGCCAATGACCCTTTGGTTGTGGTGGATGCCATGCCTACAAATGATGGCTTTTTGCTTACTGCTGAAAATTATGTACAAAGTAGAGAGTCTTTGATGTTAGTGAATACGGATAATACGGGAAATGTAAATTGGGTGAGAACTAATAATGAAAATGGGAATGAGGTAGAACCTTATGCCATGGCTAAATCGGGAGAACATTATTTTATTGGTGGTTTTACTAAAATTGCTACGGTTTCGGTAAATTCTTTTTATAACTACAAAGTTGAAGAACAATTCCCATATTTATTAAAAATAGACAGCAAGGGAAAGAAAATATGGTCAAAACAAATAAAACTAAGCGACAAACAAGTTGTTGGTGATATTAGAGATATTGTTACAACTAGTGAGAATGACCTCATATTTATTGCTAATGTTTATGATTTTGAAAGCAAGACAAAGACTTTAATGAATTATTTGGTTAAGGTTAATACTGACGGAGCGATAATTTGGAGTAAAGAATTGAAAGAAAAAAACACCGAGTTTTTAAAATTAAAATTAGATGATGACGGTAATATTTTTTTAGCAGGAAAGCAAACACTTGACAAAAACAATGTTGATGTTGTTTTGTTAAAATTAAATTCTTCGGGGGAAGCAATTTGGTCGAATAGAATCGGTAAATCTAAAATTGAGATTCCCTCTGATTTGATGATTGTTCATCAAACGGTTTACCTTTCTGCTTCTTCCTCTTCATTGAGTGATAAAAATCAAGGTCAGGCTGTTCTATTTAAATTTAATACCGATGGGAAACTGTTAGATAATATGTGGATAAACAAATACGACTTTAGCAAAATACCTACATTGAGCTATTCTTCCGGTAAGGTTTATTTTGCGGGAGCAACGATTAAAATGAATCAAGGGATAAAAATGGATATTATTTTCGGTACTCCCAATTTTAACTCCACCCTTATTTTTTCTCCGCAACCTATACAGTTAACTTTTGAAAACACTTCAATAGACTTGGAAAACATAGAATCCGGTGATGCTTCAACTATTAATGAATATAAAATACTCGTAAAAGATGAAACCATATCTACTAAATAAAGGCTTTTACTATGTATTCCTTCTATTATTTACTATAATGGGAGTACAAACACAATCGTATGCCGATGGTTGTAATACTTCGGGGTTTACGTTAAGGCATTGTCAAAACTCTGCGATTACCGACCAGTTTCTTTACTGTTTTGCTCCCGGTTCCAGTTCTGATGAGCCTAACAATACAACTTATTATTGGGATTTTGGAGATGGTCAAACCTTAATAAAGCATAATGACCCCAGTGAATCTTGCCATACTTATTCAGCTCCGGGAACTTATACACTCACACTTATTGTTGACCCTTTGAGTTGGAATAAAACCTGTACAATGACACAAACTTTTACCATTCCAAATATCACTTATGCGATTGCTGTTTTGGAAACTTGTACTCAAACAACTTTATCCGTAAGCGTTAATGCTACGAATTGGTACTTGGACGGAGTAGGACCTAAAAATACAGGTAATGAAACAATAACAGCTCCGGGAACTTATAACATACAGGTAAAAACAGGTAACTGTATTTATAAGGATACTAACGTCAACTTTTTTCCAATACAATACAACGCCACCAACCTATCCAATTTTAACGGAGTAAATATATCTTGTCATGGTCAAAGTGATGGGAGTATTACAGCAAACATAACAGGAGGACAGCCCGATTATGTATATGAGTTGCAAGGAGGACCTACAGTTACAACCCCAAATACTTCGCATACCTTTGATAATCTTCCCGCAGGAACTTACTCCGTAACAATAACCGATAGTAGAAATTGCCCGGTAACACAAACCTATACATTAACAGAACCTCCCGAGTTGACTTCTACATTTCAAGCCAATCCTGCTATCTGTCTTCCTGCTCCTGCTGAGGGTAGTATTGATATTACAGATATAAGTGGAGGTACAGCTCCTTACACTGTACTTTGGAGCAGCGGAAACACAACACTGCAAGAAGCAAACATTCCTGTCGGACAACATTCTTTTACTTATACAGTTACGGATGCAAACGGCTGTACAATTGATAGAGCTCCAGAAATTTTAAATACAGCCAAACCTGAACCTGAATTTACTTGGACGGATGTGTGTTTGTACGACCCTATGCCTTTTACTGACCAATCTACCATAATAGACGGTACGATAAATGCTTGGAATTGGAATTTTGGCGATGGTACGACTGACAATAGTCAAAACCCTAACCATTATTTTCTAACTGATGGAACGCATACAGTAACGTTAATTGTTACCTCCAACTATGGATGTAACAACACGATACAACATGATATAACCTCATATCCTGTTCCTTTGGCACAAGTAGATGTTGACAATGAGTGTTACTATACAGAGTTTACCTTTAATGATATTACCTTATTAAATGCTCCCGATAACCTTACCGCGTGGATTTATGATTTTGGAGATGGTAGTGCTTTTGTGCAATCACAAAATGCTACGCATACTTACAATTCACCGGGAGATTATAATGTAACCATGATTGCCACAACCAACCATGGTTGTGTAGATGATACAACCTTTACTGTAACAGCTTACCAAAAGCCGGTTGCCAACTTCAGCAATTCTACTGTATGTGAAAATACGCCTCCTACCCTATTTACTAATCAATCTACCGTTGTATTAGGAAGTGAAAATAGTACGATAATTGGATGGAGTTGGAGTTTTGATGATGTGATTAACAATACTTCGGGATTACCGAATCCTCCGCACTATTATACTCACGCAGGTATATATGATGTTACTTTAATTGTTCAAACGAACTACGGATGTTTAGATACAATTGTTCATCCGGTTACTGTTTTGGCTAAACCTACCAATGATTTTACTTCGGATATTACTGAAGATTGTTCACCTGCCTGCATTAACTTTCAGGATTTAACAGTTTCTAATGCTACCAATATTACAAATTGGTACTGGACCTTGAATGACGGTGTTAGTAGTCTATTACAAAACCCTTCTAATTGTTACTACAACTCCAGCCATATAAATGACTCGACTTTTGATGTTACCTTGATTACTACGAATGACTTAGGTTGTTCGGATACGCTTACTAAAAGTGATTACATCACTTCTTGGCACAATCCTGTTGCCGAATTTAGTGTTGAATACGATACAATGGACATGTACATGGAAAACTTTACTTTCTATAACGAGGCAATAGGTGCTGATTATTATCATTGGGATATGGGGGACGGAACACTTTATGATGATTTTGAAGTTAATCATCATATCTATCCTGATACGGGGAAATTTTATGTTCAATTGGCGGTAGAAACCATAAACGGTTGTGTTGATACGGTAGTTCACCCGGTTATTGTAAAACCTGTTATTTCTTTATTTGTCCCGAATGCTTTTACTCCAAATGGCGATGGTGATAATGATGAGTTTTTCTTTAAAGCCTACGGTATTCGTAAGCAAGGGATTGAGTTTATGGTCTTTGACCGTTGGGGGACACTTATCTATTACACTGATGCCGTTAGACCTTGGGACGGGACATATAAAGGAGTACCGGTTCAAGAAGATGCGTATGTGTGGAAATTAAAATGTGTGGATGTATTCGGTAACGAACATCGTAAAAAAGGTCATGTTTCCGTTATACGATAAGTTGAAACATAAGTATCATAATACATAAGGGATAAACATCCACTTGACATTTTTCTTATATCTTCGATATGCTTCGTCTTGAGAGAGGTGTTTCTCTTCGGTTACCGCTCTTAGAAAATAGATAACCGTCCAAAACGACATAGCTCCAAATGCCCACCAATGATGTATTCCGTAGGGTATAAAGGTGAGCCACCAGACTAATAATTTCACTAAATAATGTGGATGTCTGATGTATTGATATGCTCCGTGAGTTACGATACCTCGATTGGTCAGGTTTGAACATTTTGCTCCCAATAAGGAAACTACATACATTTTAGAAAGCAGTAAAAGTGCTAAAAACAGCCGAACAACAAAGGTTATTTCCCGATTAATAAAAAATGTAAAATCTTGAGTTGGAAAAGGAATATACTTGGTTACAAACACGAAAAAAGGAACATAACAAATCAATAAAACCGACCACCCCAATACTGTTTTATCAACTGATTTTACTTCACTTTTCAGAAATTTAGATTCTACCAAATAACCAAAAGCATAGAAAGCTAACGTTACCGCCGAAACAAAATAGACAATCCATACAAAAATGTAATTATTATAAAAATCAATCCAATCGTTAAACTTCTGAGAGGTTTCAAATAATTGTTTCAGCAAATCGAAATAAATAATAGCAGAGGGTAACATTAGAGGAATAAAGAAAAACTTGACAACTGCATACCTGATGTTTTTCCAATCTTCGGATTTTAAATTTTGCTGTTTTAGATGTTGAATAAATTGAACGATTTTAGCTTGTTCACCTTTCTTTGCTATTAGAATATTTTGTGCGAAGAAATAGATAAAAGCCATTGCGGTTAATACCTGTAAATGAAAAGTAGCATCTTGGAAATAAAAACCTGTTTCTTGACGATAACTAAACGTAAAAAAAGGAACGCTATAATAAATTGAAAGTGCTCCAAAGATTAATAGGGCATTTAATAAATAAGGTATCACACTTTTCATTAATCTTCCAAAGTTTGAATAATTTCTTTCAATAAGCGGTTAAAATCCGGTGTTCCTTTAGAGGACAATCCGAAGCGTATCACGAGTAAGTCCTTTGACGGAATAATAAATATGCGTTGTCCTTGGAAGCCATCGGCAAAATACATATCCTGAGGGACATCGGGAAATTCGGTTGGTGTGGACAACCAAAATTGAGCTCCATATTTTCCTTT